>JAHWJN010000189.1 GCA_019348395.1 Chloroflexota bacterium | reverse complement strand
TGCCGGCGGCCCGCGGACGGTGGGTGACTCCGACCTGGGCGATCCGCGCGCCACGCGCCCGCAGCTTGATGAGCAGCTCTGCCGACAGGAAGGGCGAGTCGGTGGTGAGCGGCAGACCGTCGAAGACCTCACGCCGGAACAGCTTCATGGCGCAGTCGATGTCGCGCACCCGAAGGCCGAAGCCGGCGGACACGATGGCGTTGTAGGTCTTCGCGATGAAGATGCGGTGCGGCGGGTCCCGCCGCCTGATGCGGTAGCCGATCACGGCGTCGACCGGCCGGCCCGGGTCGTCCAGCCGCCGGAGCAGGCGCTCCATCTCGGCGAGATCGAACTGCAGATCCCCGTCGCTGAATGCGATGAGCTCGCCACGCGCGTTCTCGAATCCGGCACGCAGGGCGCCGCCGTACCCGCGGTTCGGCTGATGGTGGACGCGGACCCGCCAGTCCGCGGCCGCGAGCTTGTCAGCCAGCTCGGGCGTGCGATCGGTCGAGCCGTCGTCCACGACGAGCACCTCGATCCGGCCATCGACGAGCGGGCCGACCTGGTCGAGGGCACGGCGCACGGTTTCGACGACGTTCTCCTCCTCGTTGTAGGCGGGAAAGAAGAACGTCAGCCGAGGTCGGTCGGTGGCGGCGGGCTCGGGCATCGGGCGGCATGGTACGGCAACCTCCGGCCCTCGAGGACCGTCAGAGCACCGATGTATACTCCCGCCACCTTGGCGTGCGACACCACACGGCGCGGCCCGCGGGGGCGACGCCGCCGATGACCCGTGACCCCGTCGGCGGGCGGGGCGTGGGGATCACCGACACGGTCCGGCGTCTCGATCCGGGCACCGTCCTGACCGCGCTCCTCCTCGCCGGCCTGCTGCTGCGCCTCTTCATCGCGGCGGTGTACCTCCCGCAGAGCGGCTTCGCCGTCGACATCGGCGACTTCACCGCCTGGGCGCGGCGCATGGCCGACGTGGGCCCCGGGGGGTTCTACGCCGAGGGATATTTCAGCGACTATCCGCCCGGATATCTCTACGTCCTGTGGCTCGTCGGGCTGCTCGGCGGCGCACTCGCGCCGATCGTCGGCGGGGACGCGACCGGCGGCCTGGTGAAGATTCCGGGCATGCTGGCCGACATCGGCGTCGCCTGGCTGCTGTTCGCGATCTGCCGCCGATGGGGCAGAGAGCTGGTCAGCCGATGGGCGGCCGTGACGCCGGAGCGCCTCGGTCTGGCCGCGGCCACGGTCTACCTGTTCAACCCCGGCACGATCTTCAACTCCGCGGTGTGGGGCCAGGTCGACTCGGTGGGGGCGCTCGTCCTGCTGGCGACGGTGTACGCGCTGGCGCGCGGGTGGACGGAGGTCGCCGCGCTCGGCGCCGTGGTGGCGCTGCTCGTGAAATTCCAGTACGCGTTCCTCGTCCCGATCGTGGCCATCGTCGGCATCAGGAGGCACCTCCTGGGTCGCTCGTCGGACCCCGCGCAGGGTCGACGCGACCCGCTCCGGGTGCTGACTTCGCTGGCGGTCGGGGTCGTGGCGGTGACCGTGCTCATCCTGCCGTTCGGGATGCTCATCTACCAGCCCCTCCCCGGCGGCGACCCGAACGGGCTGCTCGGCGTCCTGCCTGAGGCGGATCCCAACCGGAGCCTGATCGGCAAGTTCGTCGAGGCCACCGGTACCTACACCGGCCTGTCGGTCAACGCCTTCAACCTCTGGCGCAATCCGTGGAGCGAGCTCGGCGACACGCTCCGCTGGGGAGATGACACGGTCGTCGGCCTGACCGTGGCCGGAGTCGCATTGACCTGGCAGCAGGTGGGCACGATCCTGTTCGGGCTGGCCTCGCTGGTCGCCTTCTGGGCCGTGGCCCGCCGTGATGACCTGCGGGGCGTGCTCCTCGCGTCGCTCGTGCTCGCCATCGCCTTCTTCGCCGTCCCCACGCGCGTCCACGAACGCTACCTGTTCCCGGCGCTGGCGCTGGCGGCCCCGCTGCTGCTGGCAGGCCGGCCGTGGCCGTGGCTGTACGCCGGGCTGTCACTTTCGTTCTTCGCCAACGTCTACTGGGTCTACACCGCCGACTGGTCCTTCGCCGACCGGATCATGACGCCGGGTGCCGACGGCGAGCCCATGGTCCGCGACCCGTTCCTGGCGGCCACGGTCTACACCGACATCGGCATCTGGATGCTGTCGGCGTTCAGCGTCGTCCTGCTGTTGGTGACTGCCTGGCGCGCCATTCGCGCCACGCGCGCCACGAGTCATGTGCCTCGGCCGCTGCCGGCCGAGGCACGAGCGCGGCGTCCCGCCCGCGTCGAGGCCCCGCCCCGCGTGCCGGCCGAGGCCCCGCCCCGCGTGCCGGCCCAGGCGGTCGGGGCGCTTCGTGTGCTGGCGCCTGACCCCGCCGACCCGTACCTGCGAGAGCCCCGGCGGAGGCTCGATCGGCGCGATGCGCTCATCCTGCTGGGCCTGGTGCTGTTCGCCCTGGTCTTCCGCCTGTGGCGGCTCGACGTCCCGCGCGGCCAGCACTTCGACGAGGTCTACCACGCTCGCTCCGCGACCGAGTTCCTGAGCTCGTGGCAGCACGGCTGGGACCGCGACGTGTACGAGTGGACCCACCCGATGCTGGCCAAATACCTCATCGCCGGTGGCATCGTCGTCGCCGATCCGAATCGGGTCGTGGCCCGCCAGCCGCTCGAGGTGGTCTCCAGCACGTTGGCCGTCGCGCCGGAGCGAGCGTCAGCCGGCCGCGAGCGAGCCGTGGCCTTCACCCTGAGTGGCAGCACCACGTTGGTCGCCACGGACGCCGTCAGCGGAGAGGAGAT
>JAHWJN010000188.1 GCA_019348395.1 Chloroflexota bacterium | reverse complement strand
GGCTGAACGGCTTCGCCCCGATATCGGTCGGCTCGAGGAAGTAGCTCTTCTCGAAGTACACCGGGTCGATCTCGGCGGCCTGCACGAAGTCGCCGATGTCGATCGTCGTGCTGCTCTCCGGCTTGGCAGCGTCGATCTCCTCGGGTTCGAGAAGGACGAACTCACCCTTGCCGACCTCGTAGCCGCGGGCCAGCTCCTTCCAGGCGAGCTCCTCGCCGCCCTCGGAGCACACGCGCTTCTCCTCGATCGGTGCCTCGTGCTCCCTGCAGAGCATGCGGAGGCGCACGTCCTTCGACTCGGTCGCCGAGTACAGCTTCACCGGGATGGTCACCATCCCGAAGCTGATGGCCCCTTTCCAGATCGAGCGCATCGGCTGATCTACCTCACCGGCTCGTGAACGTTGCTCATCGGTGCTGCTCCTTGCGTGTCGCTCCTGGTGATCGGTGTCTCGCAGCTGCGTGGCATACGCCGTGCCGAACGGAGCGGCGTGCGCGCGCGAGCCTGGATCGGGACATCGGGGTTCGAATACGACCATTGGCGCGGGAGCTTCTACGAGAGCCGCACCCCGCGCTCCCGGTGGCTGGAGGTCTACGCCGGTCGGTTCGACACCGTGGAGCTGAACGCCACCTTCTACCGCCTGCCGGCCGGCGAAACGTTTGCCCGCTGGGGCGAACGCGTCCCTGACGGTTTCCGGTACGCGGTGAAGGCAAGCCGATACCTGACGCACGTCCGCCGGCTGCGCGAGCCGGCCGAGCCGCTCGAGCGATTGTGGACGCGGGCATCGCGCATGGGGGCCGCGCTCGGCCCCGTCCTCTATCAGCTGCCACCGCGCTGGCGAGCGAACCCTGAGCGGCTGCAGACGTTCCTGGCGGCACTGCCCCGTCATCCGCAGGCCATCGAGTTTCGCGACGCGCGCTGGTATCGGGAGGAAACGTTCCACCTCCTGGAAGGCGCCGGCGTCGCACTCTGCCTCCACGACATGCCCGGATCCGAACCGCCGCCCACGCCGATCGGTCCGTTCGTCTACCTTCGATTCCACGGCGCGGGGTCACGGTACGGGGGACGGTACCCGTCGCAGCGGCTCCGGGCGTGGGCGGATCGGATCGCCGCGTGGACGGCCGACGGTCTGACGGTCTGGGCCTACTTCAACAACGACCTCGGTGGGCACGCCCCTCGGGACGCGGCTCGCCTGCGCGAGATGGTGGCCAGGCGGGGAGTCCGCTGCTGACAGAGCGAGCGCTTGCTCGCTCGCGGCACGAAGATTGCATTGGCGCGGACGTGACCGCGACCCGCCCACCCGTGCAGCCCGAGCGCCGTGCCGCTGATGCCCCGATCATCGTGGCGGACCGCGTCACCCGAGAGTTCGAGGATCACCGCGCAGTCAGCGAGATCAGCTTCGACGTGCAGCGGGGCACGATCCTCGGCGTGGTGGGCCCGAGTGGATCGGGCAAGACGACCACCGTCCGGATGCTCACCGGCACGCTGGGCCGCACCTCCGGCGAGATCCGCGTCCTCGGCCAGGACCCGATGGAGTTCAGCCGCAGCGTCCGTGGCCGGATCGCCTACATGCCCCAGCTGTTCAGCCTGTACACCGACCTGTCCGCGCAGGAGAACGTTGGCTTCGTGGCAGCCCTGTACGGGATCGGTCCGTTCAAGCGGCGGCGGCTCATCCGCCGGGCGCTCGAGGTGGTCGACCTGCACGACGCTCGCCATCGGCTGGCGCGCGACCTGTCCGGTGGCATGCAGCGCCGGCTCGAGCTGGCGTGCGCCCTCGTCCACAGCCCCGACGTCCTGTTCATCGACGAGCCGACCGCGGGCATCGACCCGGTGCTTCGCCAGTCGATCTGGGACGAGCTGCGCGAGCTGCGGGACCAGGGGCGGACGCTGGTCGTCACGACCCAATACGTGAGCGAGGCCGAGTACTGCGACCGCGTCGCGCTGATCGTGGACGGAGAGCTCGTGGCGCTGGACGAGCCCGAGGCCCTGCGCCAGATGGTGTTCGGCGGTGACGTGCTGCAGATCGACACCAATCGCGCCGCGGATCCCGACATGCTCGCCGAGGTGAGCGGCGTGACGCGCGTGCGCCAGACATCGCCGCGCCAGCTGTTCGTCACGGTCGAGGACGCGGGCAGCCTGACGCCGCAGCTCATCGACGCCCTGCGGCGGCATGACGTGCAGGTCGCGGGCATCGAGGAGCACCAGCCGACATTCGACGAGGTCTTCACCGGCCTGGTCGAGCAGCGTCGTACCGACCGGGGCACCGCGACCGAGGACCGCACGCCGGGGGCCCAGCCCGATGGATGAGCTGCTGCGCGCCGTCGGCGAGAGCGTGGTGCGCATGGCGTCGTTCACGGGCAAGGAGCTGCGCGAGGTCATGCGCCGTCCCGGCGTCCTTGCCAGCCTGATCCTGGGCCCGTTCGTGATCATGTTCATCTTCGGCCTCGGCTACTCGGGATATCGAGAGCCCTTCGCGACCGAGATCGTCCTGCCGGCCGACAGCAGCTTCCCCAGCGACCCGCAGTACTACGCCGACCTGGCGCCCGGGCGGCTGGACGTGCGTGGCGTGAGCGACGACCAGGCCGGTGCCGAGCAGCGGCTGCGAGCCGGCGTGATCGACCTGCTCATCGTGGCACCGGAGAACGCGGCGACGGAGCTGCGGGAGGGCCGGCGGACGACGATCCGTGTTGCCTGGAACGAGGTGGACCCGGTGTACCACCAGCTCGCCGGGCTGGCGACCTCGATCCTCACCAGCAGCCTGAACGCCGAGATCGTGGAGGAGGCGGCGGCGGAGGGCATCACCATTGCCGAGG
>JAHWJN010000187.1 GCA_019348395.1 Chloroflexota bacterium | reverse complement strand
TCGGTGGCGTAGTCGTCGGCCGACGAGGGCGGGCGGGCCCAGGCCGGGGCCTCGGAGATGAACACGTGGACTCGTTCTGGGGGCTCCGGGAGCGGCGTGTCGATCGCGGAGGCGAACGGGTAGACGAAGTCCGACGCGGCGTCGATGGTCAGGTACAGCGCGCTGCCGCATCGCGAGCAGAACCGGGTGCGGGTCGTGTCGGGTGCCGCGTACTCGGTCAGCGCGTCGGCGCCGTCCACCGTCAGCGTGGAGGCCTGCGCCAGGATGTTCGCCGCCGCGCCGGTCCCCCCGGCCGTCTTCCGGCATCGGGCGCAGTAGCAGCGGCGATAGGGATACGGCGTCCCGCTATCGACCGTGAAGCGGACCGCGCCACAGAAACACGAGCCGGCGAGCTGCATGCACCGATGCTACCCGCGGAGGGTCCGCGGCGCCCGCGTGGCTGGCGGCGGGACGGAGGAAGTGTGAAGGTCAAGGGCCCCGGACGACATCCGCCAGCGGGAGTGGCGCGGTGATGACCCAACGGCGCCATCTTCGTCACGGTGCCAGCCGGGCTGGCGGTTCACCGCGGACCGGTCGTCGGACACGCGCATCTGCGACGTAGCGCCAGCAACGCTGGCGTCCGTGAGCACTGGGCGCCCGAGCGCATGCCCGGCGGACACCCGGTAGCATGCCGCGTACATGTCCAGCTGGTTCGACAAGCTCCTCGAGGACCTCCAGCGTCGGCAGGAAGAGGCCGACGCACGCCGCGAGGGGCGCCCCTTCGAGCGCCCGCCGCGCCGCGATCAGTCCGAGCGCAACGTGACCCCGATCGACGATGGCCGCCGTGGCGGCGGCAACGGTGCTGACCGCGGCGGTCCGCGCGGCACCGGACCGGCCGCGGACGTCCCGTGGCGGCGCTGGGTCCTGATCGGCGGCGGCTTCCTGGCACTGGTCTTCGTGCTTGGTCTGCTCGGCGGGATCGTGAATCTCGTCACCGACATCATGTGGTACGACGCCCTCGAGCGGCGTGACGTCCTGACCACCCGACTGTGGGCGCAGGTGGCGCTGTTCGGCATCGGCTTCATGGCCATGCTCATACCGGCGCTGCTCAGCACGTGGATCGCGGGACGGATCGCGCCGCAGGCACCGGTTCGCCAGCTTGGCGGGCTCGAGCTGCCCGATGCGTCCAGGCTGATCGCCGTCGCGCTGGTCGTGGTGGCCGTGCTCCTCGCACTCGGCTCCGGGGCGGCCTGGAGCGGTGCGTGGGAGATCATCCTCCTGTGGCTCAACGGGGACGAGTGGGGGAGCGTCGACCCGACGCTGGGCCGCGACATCGGCTTCTACATCTTCGACCTGCCGTTCTGGCGGTTCGTCCTCGGCTGGGCGTCGACGACGCTGATCGTGGTGGGCCTGCTGACCGCGGCGACCTACGCGGTCCGGGCGCTGCGCTGGCAGTTCCACCTGACGGCACCCGTGCGGGCGCACCTCTCGGTGATCGGCGCGCTCCTGCTCGGCGTGATCGCGGCCGGGTATCAGCTCGACATCGCCGAGCTGGCGTACTCGACCCGGTCCATCGGCGGATCGGTCCAGATGGCCGGCTACACCGACATGAACGCCCAGTACCCGGCGTTCATGATCCTGACCGGGGTTGCCCTGATCTCGGCCGTGCTGCTGCTCCTCAACACCTTCTTCCGCACGCTGTGGATGCTGCTGCTGGCGGTCGGTGCATGGCTCATCCTGTCGGTCGTGGTGGGCGGCCTCTACCCGAGCTTCGTCCAGCGCATCCAGGTCGAGCCCAACGAGCTCACCGTGGAGCGGCCGTACCTGCGCAACCACCTCGAGGCGACCCGCGCCGCCTTCGGCCTCGACGAGGTCGAGGTGCGGCGCTTCACCGGTCAGCAGCCCCTGACCCGCGAGGTCTTCGACAACGACGAGGCGACCGTCAACAACCTGCGCCTGTGGGACTACCGGCCGCTGCTCACCACCTTCGGCCAGCAGCAGATCCTGCGGCAGTACTACCGCTTCGCCGACGTGGACATCGACCGGTACGAGATCGACGGCGAACAGCGCCAGATCATGCTCTCCGCGCGCGAGCTCGACGTCGAGCGGCTGGCCGACCAGGCGCGCACCTGGACGAACGAGCGGCTCGTGTTCACCCACGGCTACGGCATCACCGCCGTGCCGGTTGACGCGGTCACCCCCCAGGGCCAGCCCGACTACCTGGTGAGCGGCCTCAACCCCGAGCCGCGGCTGCCGGTGGAGGAGCCGCGCATCTACTTCGGCGAGGTGACGGACACGTATGTCGTGACGAACACCGAGACGGCCGAGTTCGACTATCCGCTCGACGACCGCCCGGAAGGTGGGGCGAGCACCGTGTGGGACGGCTCCACCGGGGTCGACGTGGGAAACCCGCTGGCTCGCGCGCTCTTCGCCATGCGCTTCGGGGACCTCAACCTGATGATCAGCGACCAGATCACCGGCGAGTCGGAGATCCTCTTCCGGCGCGAGCTCACCGCACGGGTCGAGGAGATCGCCCCGTTCCTGTTCTACGACCAGGACCCCTACCTCGTCTCCGCGGACGACCGGCTCGTCTGGGTCTGGGATGCGTACACGGCCAGCAGCCGTTACCCGAGCGCCCAGCGCCTGGCCGAGGGCCGCTTCGCCGGCGCGAACTACGTCCGCAACAGCGTCAAGGTCGTGGTCGATGCCTACGAGGGCACCGTCGACTTCTACATCGCCGACGAAACCGATCCGATCGTCGCGGCCTACGCCGACATCTTCCCGTCGCTCTTCCAGCCGATCTCCGAGCTGAGCCCCGACCTCGAGGCGCACCTG
>JAHWJN010000186.1 GCA_019348395.1 Chloroflexota bacterium | reverse complement strand
AGGGACCTGTACCCCGACGGCATCCACGAAACAATCGCGCGTCACCTGCGGGGTTGCGCGGGCCTCGAAGTCGCGACGGCCACGCTCGACGAGCCGCAGCACGGATTGGGCGCGGAACGCCTCGACCAGACCGACGTGTTGGCGTGGTGGGGCCACAAGGCGCACAAGGAGGTGAGCGACGAGGTCGTCGAGCGCGTGCAGCAGCGCGTGCTGGCCGGGATGGGGCTGCTCGTGCTGCACAGCGCCCACTTCTCCAAGGTCTTCCAGCGGCTGATGGGCACAACGTGCAGCCTCAAGTGGCGCGAGGCCGGCGAGCGGGAGTGCGCGCGTGCCGCCCGAGGACGACGCCGCGATCCCGGGACCCACGACGAGCGCGACGCCGGTGACGCCCAGCAGCAGGCCGAGCCACTGGCGGGTTGTCAGCCGCTCGCCGAGCACCCGCGTCGCGAGGACCGCGGTCAGCACCGGCTGCAGGCTCACCACGACGGCTGACACCCCGGCCGGCACGCCGATCGAGATCGCGTAGAAGACGCCGCCGAGGTAGCCGCCGTGCAGCAGCGCGCCGACGACCGATCCGGCCGATGTCCCGATCACCACCTCGGCGGTGCGCGCGTCCCAGCCGGTGCGCTCGAGCACCGCCGACAGCACGCCCGCGTGAAAGGCGTGGCCGACGACTCCGCCCGCACCGAGCACAAGGCCGATCCGCGTCACGGCCCGGACGCTAGCGCGGCACGAGTGCCGACTCCGGCCGGGCGGCGATCCCGCGCGCCTCGGCCAGCCGCTCGAGCAGCCCGGCCGATCCACCACCGGTGCCGATGGTCGACAGCGTGATGCCCGCCGCCTGCATGTCGGTCAGCAGGTCGTCGTAGGCGCCGTGGGTCGACCAGCCATCGGTGATGAGCACGATGTGGCGCAGGCTGGCCGGGTTCTCGACGAGGTCGTCGTATGCGGCCTTGAGCCCCGCGTAGATGTTCGTCATCCCATCGGCCCCGAACTCGAGCCCGGCGTCGAGCGCGCCGAAGTCGATCGGGGCGGTGCGGAGCGCCCAGTGCGCGTTCTCGTTGAAGGTCACCACGCCGAGCTGGTCGGTCGGTGCCAGCGCCTCGGCGGCGCGCAGGATGGCCTCCTTGGCGATGTCGACCTTCTCGAACCCCCGCTCGCCCGACGGGTTCGCGTTGTCGCGCGAGTCGCCGGTGCAGTGGCAGTCCGCCATGGACCCGGACTGGTCGACCACCGCCACCATGGCGACATCGGGCGAGCGCTCGCGATCGCGCACGGTCATGTAGACCGGCATCGTCTCCTCGAGCGGCGTGCCGAGATAGCCGCCGGCGCCGTAGCTGTCCCGGCCGCCGAGCATCACGAGGCCTCGGCCAAGGTCGCGCACGTAGACCTGCAGGGCCGCCATCGCCGTCGCTCCGAGCGCATCGGCCGCCACGTTGTCGAGCACCACGGCGTCATAGCCGGCGAGCGCTGTCAGGGACGAGGGCACGCCGCCGCCGGGCACGACGGTCACCTGCAGGCTGCCCTCGCCGAGCGAAGCCACCAGGTCGGCGGCACGCGCCGGATCGTCGGTGGCGACCAGCACCTGCGGCTCGCCGGTGACGAGGACGTGGGCATCCGCGGCGTTGTTCTCGACGAAGCGGTCGCTGCGGGGCTCGATCACCGCCCGGAAGACGTGAAAGCCCGGCTGGGCGGCGACGACGTCGAAGCCGATGGTGGCGACGCCGGGCTCCAGCTCGAGATCGCGCGTCGCCACCGTCTCCCCATCGGCCACGAGGCGCAGCCTGGCCGACGTCGCGACCGTCGAGCGCACGCGCACGTCGAGTCCGATCGTCTCGCCGACCCGGGCGCCGGCCTGTGCATCCACCGCGTCGACGAGCACCTCGGCGGCGGTTTCGTCGGCGGGCAGCAGGACGTCGAGCCGGATCCCGCGCGCGGCCGCCGCGGCGATCGCCTCCTCGGCCGTCCCCGAGGTGTCGTTGCCGTCGGAGAGCAGCACCATTCGCCCCTGCGTACCGGCGGGCATGATGGCCGCGGCCAGGCGCACGGCGGCCCCCACGTCCGACGCGCCGACCACCGGGCGCGAGGCGGGCTCCGAAAGCTCGTTCAGCTCGGACGGCAGGCGGTCGACGAGGGCGTTCCCCCCGAACACGATCACGCCCGCCCGGTCCCCCTCGGGCATCTCGCGCACGGCCGCCCGCGTCCAATCGACTAGGTCGTCCTGCGTGGCGTCGAGCATCGAGGCCGATGCGTCGAGGAGGAACACGACGCTGAGCCGGTCCGCGGGGAGTGCCAGCCTGGCGCCGGCCAGCGAGAGGACCAGGCAGGCCACGAGGGCGAGCCGGATGACGAGCGAGGCCACTCGGCGGCCCGCCGGCAGCGTCCGCGAGGCGCCGAGCCATCCCCCGACCACGACCGCCAGCGCCGGCACCGCCAGCCACAGCCAGGCCGGATCGGCGAAGCCGACGGGCATGGTCATCGCGCCCGACCGCCCAGCGGCTGCGGACGTCCGCCGAGGGCTCTCGCCAGGGTGCGCCGCGTCGGTCGATGGAAGAGGATCCACTCGACCGCCAGCAGCGCGAGCGCGGCGCCCAGGAACCACTCGTAGCGGTTCCCCGGCCTCACCTCCGTCCAGTCCGGGCCGCCGGGGCGCACGGTGTTCACCGCCGCCGCCAGCTCCACGGCCGACGCCGCGCCGATCGGCCGGTAGCTGCCGCGCGTGACGGCGGCGACTCGCTGGAGGAGCGGCTCGCCCAGCGCGGAGCGCGCGATGGAGCCGTCCAGGTCGCGCTTGTAGCCCACGCGCCGTCCGGTACCGGGCTCCACGTC
>JAHWJN010000185.1 GCA_019348395.1 Chloroflexota bacterium | reverse complement strand
TTGAACATCTCGCCCTCCTCCTCTTCGATGTGATGCTCGATGTTCTCCTTCATGACCTTGAACTTCGGGCTCCACTGTTCGTCGGTCACATCGGTCGTCTCGAGCTCACCCATGATCTCGTCGACGACGTGGTGCTCCTCGAAGCCCTCGAGCACGATGTCCTCGGCCTTGGGGTGCTCCTTGAGCGACGGATAGAAGATATCCTCCTCGATGCGCTCGTGGATGAGCATCTCCTCCTTGAGCGTGGCGAAGAGCTCCGTACGGGTCTTCTCCGCGCGATCGGTCGTCTCCTCGCCTTCCGCGAGCATCTTCTTGACGCGGTCGTGGTCGTCCTTGAGCAGCGTGATGGCGTTCATCGGTCCTCCTCGGAGTGTCGGATGGCAGATCTGCCGCCGGACCGATAACGCACGCGCCGTGCCGGACGGCCGAGTTTGGACGGCTAGACCGAGAGCTCTCCGTCGATCGCGTCCCGATGGGGCATCCCGGCCCGGGCCCCGGCGGCGATGACGGACATGGAGGCCGCGACGTTCGCCGCGCGGATGGCATCGTCCAGGGAGGTACCCTCGGCCAGCCAGGCCGCGAGGACGCCGTTGAAGGTGTCGCCCGCGCCGGTGGTGTCGACCGGAGCCGGCACGGCCCGGCCGCCGAAGCGCTCCTCGCGCCCGTCCGCGACGAGCAGGGCGCCCGCGGCGCCCTGGGTGACGATGATCGGTCCCGCGTGGCGGCTCGCCAGCTCCTCGAGCGCGGTGGCGCCGTCGTCGTTGCCGATGGACACGGTGAGCTCGTGCTCGTTGGGCGTCAGGATCGGTCCGAGCCGGAGGATCTCCGATGGGAGCGCACGGGCGGGCGCGGGGTTGAGGATGGCGGGGATCCCGCGGGCGTGTGCCGCGGCCAGTGTCTCGACGACCACGGACATCGGGACCTCGTGGGTGGTGAGCACGACATCGGCCGCCGCGATCCGGGCTCGATCGTGGTCATCGAGTTCCCACGCGTGATTCGCGCCGGGTGCGACCGCGATCTGGTTCTCGCCCCGCGGGCCGACGACGATGAGCGCGATGCCGGTCGGCTCTCCGTCGAGGGTCCGGAGGCGTTCGAGGTCCACTCCCTCCTCGGCGAGCGCCCGGCTCGAACGTCGGCCGTAGTCGTCGTCACCGACGGCGCCGACGAAGCTGACGCGGGCACCGGCCCGGGCGGCGGCCACCGCCTGGTTGGCCCCCTTACCGCCTTCGTGGATGGTGAACCGGCCACCGAGAACGGTCTCACCCGGCGCGGGAAGGTGGTCGACCGCGACGACGAGATCGATGTTCGCCGACCCGACGACGCACACGTGTCCGCTCACTGGGCGAGTATGCCGCACTGCAGCACGTGGCGAGCGCTGGCATCATCGTGGCATGAGCCGCCGCCCGGCCGCGATGCTCGCTGTCGCCGTCATGGTCACCGGTTGCCTGCCGGCCGCCACCGTCGGGGACCTGGCACCCACCCTTTCGCTCGACGAACGCGCCGGTGTGGCGGTCGCCATGCAGAACGGCATCCCGGTCCCCTCGTTCGGGTGGCAGCCGCGTGCTCGCATCGAGCTGGATGGACTGTGGCAGGTCGAACGCGTCGCGCTGGATCCGGACCTCACCATGGGCGACCGCGATGAGACGCTGGCGGCCATCGAGGACGAGGCATCCGGCCGGCATCGCGCAGACCACCCCGACGAGGCCTGGGAGCGGCTCGGCGTGCCGGGGACCACGAACTCGCCACCGGACGGGGAGGAGGTCGGCGCCTGGTACCGCCGCGCGTTCACCGTGCCCGCGGACTGGGCCGGGCAGGCCGTCACGCTGCGGTTCGGGTCGGCCAACTACGTTGCCGACGTCTGGGTCAACGGCACCTGGCTCGGCTACCACGAGGGCGGTCGGACGCCATTCGCCTTCGACCTCGGAGCCGTGCTGCGTCCCGGCGGGGACAACGTCCTCGCCGTCCGGGTCCACACCATCCCGCTCGGCACCCGGTCCGACATGATCCCGTGGGGGCTGATCGACTGGTGGAACTACGGCGGGCTCACCGGCCCGGCCTGGCTCGAGGCGGCGTCGCCGATCCACGTCGTCCGCGCCGACGTCCGCCCCCATCTCGACGCCGTCGACGTTCGCGTCCTCGTCAGCCGTCCCGGGCGCCTGGCGGGCGAGTCCGAGGACGTCGAGCAGGAGCCCTCGCCTGACGAGGCAACGCTCGTGGCGCGGATCCTTCCGGCGACCGTGACCGAGGCCAACCTGCTCGATCCCGACCCCCGGTCGCTCCTCGCGGAGGGCTCCGCGTCCCTGGTGACGCTGGAGCAGCCGATGCGGGTCCCCACGCCGGGCGAGGTCGAGGAGGTGCTGCTGACGTTCCAATTCGGCGCCGCCGATTTGTGGCGCCCGTCACGCCCGGCACTCTATGTGCTCCAGATCGAGGCGCTCGCCGGCGAGCGCAGCCTCGACGCCGGCCCGGTGCCGCTGACCGATACCTTCTGGACGACGTTCGGAATCCGCCACGTCGGCGTCGACGCGCGCGGTCCCCGCGTCCTGCTCAACGGTGATCCGGTCTTCTTCCGCGGGGTCGGCCTGCACGGCGAGTCGATCAGATTCGGGCCCGACGGCGAGCTGGTCGGCGGCCTGGCCCACCAGCCACCGTCAGAGGTGCTCGGGAAGCTGCGCCGCGCGGCGGAGGTCGGCGCCGACCTGCTGCGGACGGGCCACGAGCCCGCCGATCCGACCGTGCTCATGCTCGCCGATCGGCTCGGCTTGGCGGTCTGGCAGGAGATCCCGCTCTACCACGCGACGCCGGCCGTCTTCGAGCGGACGCTGTCCCGTGGC
>JAHWJN010000184.1 GCA_019348395.1 Chloroflexota bacterium | reverse complement strand
CCTCTTCCTCCATCTCCGTCACCGTCTCGTCCCCTTCTCGGATTGGTCGGTCGGCGTCGCCTCCCCCGGTGCGCGCGCGGGGAGTATGCACCAGCGCGTAGGCCCGTTCGGGCTCGGAAATTCGCGCAGGGACGTCGGCGGCCGATCGGCGCGATGACGTAGCCGCACTGGGCCGAAGATCGCCGAACAGAGTGCGACCCCGGGCCGTGGCCGTCCGCCCATCGCGGCAGGACGATGGCGCTGACACACGACCAGGCCACAGCACGGGAGGCGGCACCATGACGGCACTCGGCACGCTCGCATTGGCGTCCGTGGACGTCGCGTTCTTCTCGCCGCCTCCGCGTCGGCCGAATCGGCCGGAACGGAGGAGGAAGACGGGTAGGCGCATGGCCAGCACCCTCGTCCGGGCGCTCCGTCACGAGCTGGCCGCCGCCCTCGACGACGCGTCGCGCGATGCGGTCCGGGTGACCACCCGCTACCCGTACTGACGCTCGAGGACCGGGCCAGCCGCCCGGGTGCGTTCGGGCACCGGTCGAGCGGCTATGCTCGGCCGATGACGCGCCCCACCCTCACCGGCACGCCCGATGCGGTCCCGGTCCTCGAGGCCGGCGAGCTCCTCGCCGGCGACGATCTCGAGCTGATCGACCGCTGGCTGGCACAGGCCGACACGGTCGAGATCGCCGAGGAGCTCTCGCGCCTGCCGCGCGAGCGCCGGGCGGTGCCGTTCCGGCTGCTCGCCAAGGACCGGGCACTCGACGTCTTCGAGCAGCTCGACCCGTCGGTTCAGCAGGAGCTCCTCGACGGTCTGCGCGAGGCGAACGTGCGCCAGATCTTCGAGGGCATGGATCCCGACGACCGCGCCCGCCTCACCGAGGAGATGCCGGCGAAGGTGGCGCGTCGCCTGCTCGCCGGCCTGTCGCCCAACGAGCGCCGCCTGACCTCGACGCTTCTTGGCTATCCGGAGGATTCGGCCGGACGGCTGATGTCGCCCGAGGTGGCAAGCCTGCGCGCCGGAATGCGAGCCGGTGAGGCGCTCGAGAGGCTCCGCCGGGTCGGTCGCTCGGCCGAGACGATCTACGCGCTGCCCGTGACCGACGACCGACGGCGGCTGGTGGGCGCGCTGGGCCTGCGCGACCTGGTCCTCGCGGACCCGGAGACGACCATCGGCGAGCTGATGAGCACCGACGTGTATTCGGCCCGCGTCGACACCGACCAGGAGGAGGTGTCTCGCCTGATCCGCGAGGCTGACCTCCTGGCGCTGCCCATCGTCGATCACGAGGACCGGCTGGTCGGGATCGTGACCGTCGACGACGCGATGGAGGTCCTCGAGGAAGAGGAGACCGAGGACGTCGCGCGCACCGGTGGCGCCGAGCCGCTCGGCCGCCCGTACCTCGCCACTTCGATCATGCAGCTCGCCCGGAGCCGCATCATCTGGCTGTTCGTCTTCATCGCCGCCGGAGCGATCACGGTGAACGTGCTCGCCGCCTTCGAGGACACACTGGAGGCCAAGGTCACCCTGGCGCTCTTCGTGCCGCTCGTGATCGGGACCGCCGGCAACACCGGTGCGCAGTCCGCCACCACGATCACGCGCGCCCTGGCCGTCGGTGAGGTTCGGCTGGCGGACCTCGCACCGGTGCTGGTGCGCGAGAGCAGCGCCGGGCTTTCGCTCGGCGTCGTGCTCGCGGTCGCCGCGTTCGGGCCGATCGCGCTGCTCGTGGAACAGGGGATCGCCGTCGTCGTCAGCCTCACCCTCCTCGTCGCCTGCACGTGGGCATCGCTCATCGGTTCCGTGCTGCCGCTGGGCGCGAAGCGGGCCGGGATCGACCCGGCCGTGATGAGCGTGCCCCTCATCACGGCGCTCGTGGACGCCACCGGACTGATCATCTACTTCCTGGTGGCCAGGATCGTTCTGGGCCTGTGAGGGTGGATGAGCCGGTCCGTTGCGCGTGGGCCGGCACCGATCCGCTCTACGTCGCCTACCACGACGAGGAGTGGGGCCGCCCGCGCACCGCTGAGCGCGAGCTGTACGAGAAGCTCTGCCTGGAGGGCGTCCAGACGGGCCTGTCCTGGATCACCGTGCTGCGCAAGCGGACGGCGCTGCGGGAGGCCTTCGCCGGCTTCGACACGTCGCGCATGGCGGCCTACACCGATGCCGACCGAGCCCGGCTGCTGGCCGACGCTCGCATCGTGCGCAACCGGGCGAAGGTCGATGCCTTCATCGCCAATGCACGGGCATACCTGGAGATTGAGGACTTCGCTGCGCTGATCTGGTCCTTCGTGGACGGCACCCCCGTCCGGAACCGATGGCGCTCACTCGACGAGGTCCCGGCGGCGACCGAAACATCGCTCGCGATGGCCGGGGAGCTGCATCGGCGAGGGTTCCAGTTCGTCGGCCCGACGATCTGCTACGCCTTCATGCAGTCCGCCGGGCTCGTCGACGACCACGTGGTCGACTGTTTCCGCCATGGGGCCGGATGAGGGCGCTTGCTCGCTGGCACGCATCGTGCTGCCCGCTTCGGGCCAAGCACGTGCTCTGGTCGGTATGACCGCGCTCGAACTCATCAGAATCATCAGCCAGGTTCTGTTCATCGGCCTATTCGCGGTCGTGCTCCGCCATGCCCTTCGCGAACGGACCCGCGCGAGCGCCAATACCGCCCTGCTCTTCGGCTCGATCGCCGCCGTCCTCGCGCTGAGCCGGGTGGCCGACTGGACCGGCTTCGACGGACACCCCGCGTACTCCGGCATCGTGATCGCCCTGCTGGCCCTTGCGCCGTTCGCCATGGTCCGGCTGGTCGACGACTTCAGCGACAGCCCGCGCGCCGTCCAGGTCGGCGGGCTCGCGGGCTTCCTGATCGTG
>JAHWJN010000183.1 GCA_019348395.1 Chloroflexota bacterium | reverse complement strand
CATCCCGACACCGGCGCGCCGGTTGTGGTGCGCATCGGGAAGTTCGGACCGTACGTCCAGGTCGGGGGGGGGAGGCCGCACAGAACGCCTCGGTCCCGGACGAGATCCCGCCAGCAGACTTCAGCCTCGAGGCGGCCATCGAGCTCGCAGAGTCGCGAGCCAGGGGACCGGCCAGCCTCGGCGACGATCCCGACACCGGCCTCCCGATCTACGTGATGACCGGTCGATTCGGACCGTACGTGCAGCTCGGCGCGAGCCCTGAGAAGGGGAGCTCCGAGAAGCCGCGGCGCGCGTCGCTCACGCGGGATGATGACCCCGCGACCCTGACCCGCGAGCGTGCGCTGCAGCTGCTCTCGCTGCCGCGGACGGTGGGCCGCGATCCTGAGAGCGGCGAGGAGGTCGTCGCGAACTTCGGCCGGTTCGGCCCGTACGTGAAGCGCGGTGACGAGTTCCGATCGCTGGACGCCGATGCGCGCGTCTTCGAGGTGACGCTCGACGAGGCGCTCGAGCTGTTCCGCCAGGAGAAGCCGACCCGGCGCGGTGCCACCCGCACCGTCCTTCGCGAGCTGGGAGGACACCCGGAGTCGGGCGTCGCGGTGCGGCTGCTCGAGGGCCGCTACGGCCCGTACGTCACCGATGGCACGACGAACGCGTCACTGCCCAAGGACCAGGGTCCCGACGAGCTCACCCTCGAGGGGGCCGTGGAGCTGCTTCGCGCCCGGGAAGCGGCCGGGCCAGCGAAACGGGGGCGGGCACGAGCGTCCGGGCGCTCCACGGGAGGTCGCACCGGCGCGCGTCGCGCCACGACGCGCAAGCGCACGGCGTGAGCTCAACCCCGACGAAGCCGCCGCTGCCCCCCGATGCCGATGCGGCGCTGCGCGCCTTCCTCGAGGGCCTGGAGGGTCGCAATGCCTCGGCCGGCACGGTCACCGAGTATCGCCGCAACGCGACCGAGTTCCTCGCCTTCCTCGCAGGACGCGACCTGGACTGGCGATCCCCGGACCGGGGCGCCGTTCGCGCCTATCTCTCCGGGCTCGCTGACCGTGGCCTTGCGGCAAGCTCGGTGGCCGGCCGCCTGGCGGCAGTCCGCTCGCTGTACCGTCACGCGCTGCGCAACGGGCGTATCGACGCCGATCCGCTGGTCGGTGTCCGAGCCCCGCGCCGGCCGTCGCGGCTGCCACGCGTCCTCAGCGTCGACGAGGCCGCGGCCCTGGTCACCGCCCCGCAGCGGGGCGCGCCAAGTGACGAGGCGCTCGGCCGGCGCGACGCGGCGCTGCTCGAGCTGCTGTACGCCACCGGCATGCGGATCAGCGAGCTCGCCGGCCTGACCCTCGATCGGGTGGACCTGCGCCGCCACCAGCTGCGAGTACGTGGCAAGGGGAACAAGGAGCGGGAGCTTCTCTTCGGCGAGCCTGCCGGGCTGGCGCTCGAGGCGTACCTGCGCTCCGCGCGTCCGTCTCTCGCGGCGCGCGGCCAGCCGACCGACGCGGTCTTCCTCAACGCGAGCGGCGCTCCGCTCACCGCGCGCGGCGCGCGGCTCGTGATCGGTCGCTGGGTCAAACGGACCGGGGTCTCACCGCGGACCAGCCCTCACACGCTGCGCCACTCGTTCGCCACGCACCTGCTCGAGGGTGGGGCCGACCTGCGGGTGGTGCAGGAGCTGCTCGGCCACGTCAATCTCCAGACGACCCAGGTGTACACGCACCTCTCCGACGCTGCCCTGCGAAGCGCCTATCGCGATGCGCACCCGCGCTCCGGTCGGGTCGGGGGCGGGCGAGAGGTACGGTGAGCGCGGCTCCTACGCCGCCGGGGGACGGTGGTGCGGCAGCCGTCGGGCGCGTCCTCGTCACGGCCAGTCTGATCCTGACCGTGGCGGCCCTGGCCAGCCGGCTGCTCGGGTGGATCCGGCTGCTGGTGATCGGCTCGCAGTTCGGCGCCAGCCGAGAGCTGGACGCCTACTTCGCCGCCTTCCGCATCCCGGACGCGATCTTCCAGCTCGTGGTGGCCGGAGCGCTGTCGGCGGCCCTGATCCCGGTCTTCCAGGGCTACCGCGCCCGCGGGCAGGATGAGGAGGCGTGGCGGCTAGCCAGCAGCATCATCAATCTGGTCGTCATCGCGCTCGCCGTCCTGAGTTTGCTGATGGCGATCTTCGCGCCGATCGTCGTCCCGATCGTTGCCCCGGGTTTCGACGCGCCGACCACCGAGCTGACCATCCGCATGACGCGCGTCATGCTCCTCAGCCCCGTACTGATCGGCATGGGCGCGGTGGTGACCGGCATCCTGAACAGCCACCAGCAATTCACCGTGCCGGCGATTGCGCCCCTGCTCTACAACCTGGCGATCATCGCCGCCGCCGTCTTCCTGGCGCCGATCATGGGCGTCGAGGGGCTGGCCGTGGGCGTGGCGGTGGGCTCGCTCGCTCACCTCGCCGTCCAGCTTCCGAGCCTCGCAAAGGTGGGACAGCGCTACGACCTCACGATCGGGCTGGGTCATCCCGGCGTCCGTCGCGTCGCGTGGCTCATGGGCCCGCGGATGTTCGGCCTGGCCGCAGGACAGCTGAACTTCCTGGTCAGCACGGTCCTGGCCTCCGGGCTGCCCGAGGGCAGCCTGACCGCGTACAACTACGCATTCCAGCTCAGCCAGATCCCGGTCGGCGTGGTGGGCGTCAGCATCGCCGTGGCCCTCTTTCCGACGTTGAGCAGGGACGCGGCGCTGGGACGCATCGGGGACATCCGCCGACAGGTCGCGAACGCGGTTCGGGTGCTGATCTTCGTGGCGGCGCCGCTCATGGCGATCATGATCGTGCTGCGCGAGCCGCTGACCTCGGTCTTCTACCAGTACGGTGCGTTCGGACAGCTGGCCAC
>JAHWJN010000182.1 GCA_019348395.1 Chloroflexota bacterium | reverse complement strand
CGGGCGCTCGCGCCCGACCCCGCGCTGGTGCTGCTCGACGAGCCCTTCAGCAGCCTGGATGCGACGCTCCGGGCCCAGCTGCGCGGCGAGGTGCGGGACATCCTGCGGACGGCCGGGGCGACGGCGGTGTTCGTGACCCACGACCAGAGCGAGGCCCTGGAGATCAGCGACCGGGTGGCGGTCATGCGTGCCGGGCGGATCGAGCAGGTCTCGACGCCCGACCAGCTCTACCTGCGCCCGGTGAACCGGTTCGTCGCCGGGTTCGTGGGCGAGGCGAACCTGCTCCCCGGCGAGGTGCGCCACGGCGAGGTGCAGACCTTGGTCGGCCGCTTCCGCGCCGGGAACGGCGAGCTGCCCGACGGCCTGCGTGCCGAGGTGCTGCTCCGACCAGAGCAGGTGCACATGCTGCCGGTCGCTCGGTTGTCCACGGCCCCCCGGCCGGAAGCGGTCCTGCGCGTCGTTCGACGCGTCTTCCACGGCTCCGAGGTGCACCACGTCCTGCGCAGCGACACGGGGTTCGAGATGGAGGCGGCGACCTCCTCGAGCGCCACGCTGGATGTCGGCACGGAGGTCATCGCCCACGCCCGGGCTCGCGAGGTGCCGGTCTATCCACTCGACGGCGATGACTCGGAGCTCATGGCTCGACCCGCGCCGTCCTGACCCCCACGAAGTCCAGCACCTGCTCCCACGCGTCCGACGACGCCTCGGCGAAGTCGTCGGCCCTGCGGTCGAAGAAGGAGTGCGGCGCGCCCGGATAGGTCACCGATCGATGCTTGACCCCGGCACTCTCCAGCGCGCGTGCGAAGGCCTCGCGTGCCTCCTCCGAGATCCCCTCGTCCGCGCCGCCGTACACCGTGAGGACTCCGCACCCGAAGCGCGGCGCCTCGTCGGCAGGGGCCGGCAGACCGCTGCGATGTTCACCGGCCGGCCAGGGGTAGAAGCCGATCACGCCGTCGAGCCCCAGCCCGGCAGTGGCCTGGAGCAGGCTGATCCGCCCACCCAGGCAGAAGCCGATGGTGTAGACCCGGTCCGGCGCGCCGCCCTCGGTTGAGCGGAGGTACGCGGCCGCCGCCGCAACGTCGTCGTTCAGGTGAGCCGCGTCGAGCGCGAGCACGTGCGGTTGTGGGTCGAATGCCGCATCGCGCTTCGTCCCGCCGGCCGTGCGAGCGTAGTAGTCGACGGCGACGGCGTGCACGCCGGCCTGGGCGAAGCGCAGCGCCAGCTCCTCATAGTAGGGGTGCAGCCCGCGCACGTCGGGGACGATGACGATGCCGGGGCCGCCGGGGGTCTCCGCGCGGGCGGCGTACGCCGCGAGCTCGGTCCCGTCGCGGCTCGTCAGCATGAGGTCGCGCGCATCGACGGCGGCGCCGCGAACCGGCGGCAACGGCGGTCGGGCGTCGGTTGGGAAGCACATGGCGGTCAGAGCCGCATGCGGCGTGCCGCCGCGAACGCTCCCGCTCTCAGCCGACCAGGCGCTCGATCGCGACCCAGGAGCCCACCAGCAGCAGTGCGGCCACCCCGGCGTAGACCGCGATCCGTGCGGGCAGGGCCATGCTGGAGTGCAGCTGTTCCCCGGTCGGGGTCCGCCACATGCCGGCGAGCGTCGCCACCCCGGTCGGCGGCAGGAAGAGCCCGAGCAGCGCGCCGACCAGGAGCCCGCCGATGTGCCCGGTCCAGCTGATGCCCGGCACGGCGAAGGTGAAGACCAGCAGGAAGATCAGGTAGGTGCCGACGCCGCCCATCATCGCCCGCGCCTCGCGACCGAGGACGGCGTGGTGCCGTCGCGACACCACGAACGTCAGCCCGATGACGCCGAAGATCGCGCCGGACGCGCCGGCCGCAAACTGGGCAGGGTCGATGAGGATGGTCAGCACGCTGCCGCCCGCGGCCGCGAGCAGGTAGATCGCCGCGTACTCGATCGGGCCGTACATGCGCTCCACCACCGAGCCGTACAGGTAGAGCACGTACATGTTGAAGGCGAGGTGGATGGGACCGAGGTGGAAGAAGGCGCTGGTGAAGATGCGCCACCACTCGCCCTGGGCGACGAAGATCGCGTTGATGAGGTGATCCTCGCCGATCGGGCCCACGCCGCCGCCGAAGAACCCGCCGCTCAACGTGGCGCCCTGGCTCAGCAGCGCGTCCACGGCGAACAGCGCGGCGCAGATGGCGATGATCGTGTAGGTGACCGCCGGGACGTGGCGGGCGTAGGCGCCGCGCGCCCGGTTGAACTGGCGCCGGGCGGCGAAGTCGTGACCGGTCTCCTTGAGCAGCCACGCGATCCGGTTGGCGATCGCGCCCCGCTCCTCCGCCGGCGCGCGCCGATCGGCCTCGCGGTAGGCGCTGATCGCGGACTCGAGGTCGCCGTCGCGGACGAGCTGCTCGGCCACGCTGCGCCACCCGAGCCATGCGGTGCGGCCCCCGGCGTTCGCGGACGCCTGCCAGGCCGCCAGCGCGCCCGGCTCGTCGTCGGCACGGTACCGGGCGGTGCCGATCGCCAGCCACGCCTCGCCGGACAGGTCCGGGTCGGAATGGCCGGTGAGCGGGCCGAGGATGCGGACCGCGGCGTCGAGATCGCCGGCGTCCAGCAGGCGGCGCCCCTCCTGGAGGCGCAGCGTGGGTTCGTCAGTCATGCGCGCGTCCGATTATGGCGACACACGCGAACGACCGCCGAGAGGTTGGCACCTCGGCGGTCGTCCGGCCCCCTTGCGGGAGCACGCCCCGGTGTGGGACCGGGGAGCATCGAATGGAGCGGTCGGCTACTTCGCGCGCTGAAGGAACTCGACCACGTCGTCGTAGCGGAAACGTCGGTCGCCACGCTTGCACACCCGGAAGAACGGGAGCTCGCCGCGGTCGCCGAGTCGCTT
>JAHWJN010000181.1 GCA_019348395.1 Chloroflexota bacterium | reverse complement strand
AGAGGCTAACGCCGGCTAGCCATCACGGACAGCGGTCGGTAACGGCACTTAGCCTTCGACCCAGACCGGCATCCCGACTGAACTCGGGACAGGTGCGCTCCGGCGTCAGGACGGCGTCAGCTGCGACCCCTGAACGGCACCCACGCAGGCTCGGAAGTCCTCTGCAAGCCTCCGTTCAACCGACACGGCCTGACCCGGCGGAAGCGAGTCGCCTTCCATCCCGATGAGCTCGACGCGATCGTCGTCAGCCACATGCACGCCGACCACATGCTCGACCTCGTCACCCTGCGATACGTGTATCCGTGGCGCGCCCGTCCGCGGCACGAGCGCCTGCGGGTCGTCATGCCACCGGGGTCGGCGGACCAGCTGCTCGACCTGGCCAGGGGCGCCGGCAACGCCCGCCACTTCGAGGACTCGTTTCGGCTGTCCGAGCATGACGGCTCCTCGTCGATGACGTTCGGCGGCCTCGACATGCGCCCGATCGAGACGGTCCACTTCATTCCGTGCTGGGGCTTCCGGATGGACGCCAACGGGCGCCGTCTTGCCTACACGGCCGACACGGCGCCGTGCGACGGCCTGGAAAACCTGGCCGATGGTGCCCACCTGCTGCTCAGCGAAGCGACGCTGCGGACGCTCGACGAGGACGCGCAGCCCCCGGAGCGGCGCGGCCACCTGCTGCCCGCGGAGGCCGGGGAGACGGCGACGCGGGCCGGCGCGAAGCGCCTCCTGCTCACTCACCTGCCGGTCGACGATGGCGCGGAATGGGCGCGCCGCGACGCTGCCGCCACGTTCGACGGCGACGTCGCCGTGGCGGAGCCGAACCAGAGCTACGAGGTCTGACCTAGGGTGTGACCCGCGCCCGCGCGATCCAGCGATCCGCGGCCCAGGTCGCAAGTCCCCAGATGGCGCTCAGCACGAGCACCGGAACGACGGTGACCGCGCCGACCAGGAGGGCCCCGGGAGCCGGCAGGGCTCCCGCCATGACCAGCACGAGCAGCAGCATGGTGATCAGCACGATGCCGAGCATCACCAACGCGATCTTGGCGCTGGTGAGCAGAAACCAGGCAAGCGAGTGGCCCTGGGCGCGTCCGGCGAGCCACAGCACGCACGGGCCGGTGGCGCCGGCGATCGAGGTGTAGATCCCGAAGCCGCCGAACAGGACGTCGACGCCGAGTCGCTCGCCGAAGACCGCCCAGACGAACAGCCAGGTCGCCAGCAGCGTCGACAGCGCGCCGATGCCGATCAGCCAGATCAGGAGCATGGTGGCCGTCCCGCCGGACAGGCGCTCCACGAGCTCGCCCGATTCGTCCTCGACGAACTCGGTCGGCCCGTCCTCGCGCTCCGCCCGCCCGGGCCGCTCCCCGGTCACCGGGACAGGGCGGCGAACCCGCGCTCGAGGTCCGCGCGCAGGTCCTCGATCGCCTCGATCCCGACGCTCAGGCGCACGAGCGAGGGCGGCACGGCCAGCGGGGAATCCGCGACGGAGGCGTGGGTCATCGGCGCAGGCACCTCGATCAGGGACTCGACCGCGCCGAGCGACTCGGCGAGCGTGAACAGCCTGGTCGCGCCGGCGAACCGCCGGGCCGCTGCTTCCCCACCGCCGAGCTGGAAGCTGACCATCGCTCCGGGAAGCCGCATCTGCCGCTCGACGAGCTCCGCCGCCGGATGGCCGTCGAGACCGGGGTAGTGCACGCGCTCGACCTCGGAGCGCTCCGCCAGCCAGCCAGCCAACGTCGCGGCGCTGGACGACGCCCGCTCCATGCGCACCGCCAGCGTCCGGATGCCGCGCATGACGAGGAAGCAGTCGAACGGTCCCGGCACCGCGCCGGCGGCGTTCTGGTGGAAGCGCAGCCGCTCGGCGAGCTCGTCCGAACGCGTGGCGACGAGTCCTCCGATGACATCGGAGTGCCCGCCGAGATACTTGGTGGCCGAGTGCAGCACCAGGTCGGCTCCGAGGGCGAGTGGCTGCTGCAGATACGGCGTGGCGAACGTGTTGTCGACCACGGTGAGTGCACCGGCGACGGCTGCCAGGCGAGCCACCGCGCTGATGTCCACCACCTTGAGGAGGGGGTTGGACGGCGTCTCGATCCACACCATGCGCGGCGGCCGCTCGGCGCCGAAGGCCGCGGCGACCGCATCGAGATCACGGAGGTCGACCGCATCGGTCTCGATCCCGTACCGGCGCCAGACCTTGTCGGCCAGCCGCCAGGTGCCGCCGTACACGTCGTCGCTCATCAGCAGCCGGTCGCCCGGCTCGAGCAGGTAGAACACGTTCTGGGTGGCGGCCAGCCCGGATGCGTAGGCAAGGCCGTGTGCCCCGCCCTCGAGCGCGGCGATCGTCTCCTCCAGCGCCGCGCGGGTGGGGTTGCCGGAGCGGCCGTACTCGTAGCCACCCCGCAGGCCGCCGACACCGTCCTGCTTGAAGGTGGTGCTGAGCTGGATCGCCGGCACCACGGCGCCGGTCTGCGCATCCGGGTCGGCGCCGGCGTGGACCGCGAGCGTCTCGAACCGCCCCGGCTGGTCAGTCATGCACAGAGATCTCAGCGGGTCCGCGGGAAGCCGAGATCGACCGATGACGTGCCGGGATCGGGCCACCGGGCGGTGACGACCTTGGAGCGGGTGTAGAACTGGATCCCTTCCGGACCGTACATGTGCAGGTCTCCGAACAGCGAGGCCTTCCAGCCGCCGAAGCTGTAGTAGGCCACCGGTACCGGGATCGGGACGTTGATGCCGACCATGCCGACGTTGACGTCGAACTGGTACTGCCGCGCCGCGCCGCCGTCCCGGGTGAAGATCGCCGTGCCGTTGCCGTACTGGTTGTCGTTCACCAGCTCGAGCGCCGATGGGTAGTCCGGCACGCGCACCACCTCGAGGACGGGA
>JAHWJN010000180.1 GCA_019348395.1 Chloroflexota bacterium | reverse complement strand
CTCACCCTCGAGGCGTACCGACGCCTGGCATAGCGGCGGCGCCGATCGCCTGCCGGCTGCTCAGCGTCGTCCGACCGCCGGCGCGACCGCGGCGCCGATACCGGCCAGGGCAGGGACCGGGCGCGGATCGGGATCATCGAGGTAGCTCGCGTACAGCGGCTCGAGATCCTCATCGGTCTCGCGCTGCAGGTGCCACAGCAGGGCACGCCCCTCCACCATGCCATGGCGGTTCTGCTCGAGCCAGTCGCGCATGGCGCCGAAGAAGGTTTCGTCGCCCATGGTCGCGCGCACGGCGGTGAGGAACTCGCTTCCGCGATAGAAGACCGAGTGGAAGTACCCGTCGCAGCTCGTCCAGTCGCCCCCGGTCGTCGCCTCGGCGGGCCACGCGAAGACCGGGCTGTCGACCGGTCGCGTCCCGCATGCGTTCTCGCCGATACCCATCAGCAGGCGCGCGCTGAAGTCCGCCCACGCCTCGTCCAGCCACGGCTCGGCCTGCTGATCGTTCCCGAGCTGCCCGTAGAACCACTGGTGCGCGACCTCGTGGATGATCACGTAGCGGTCGACCACCTTGTCCCGGGTGAGATGCACCTGGCGCGGGTACTCCATGCTGAAGCCTCCCGCCGACCCCACCTCAGCGAGCACGAGGTCCGGCCAGGGATAGGCGCCGAACCGCTCCTGCATCCCGAGCAGCGCCTCGACCGCCGTGCCCGCCGTCGCGGCGCCGTCCACGGTCTCGGTGTAGACCCGGACCTCGATGCCCGCCGCGTCGCGCGTCGTCAGCCGAAAGTTGGGATTCACCACGAAGCTGAAGTCGCGGACCCGCTCCAACTCGCAGACCCACGAGGTGCCGCGCTCGGCAGGCGCCGCCTGGAGCCCGGCACAGGCCACCGCATCGCGCGGAAGCGGCGTGGTGGTGGTCAGCTCGAAGCGGATCCGTTCCGCGGTGTAGGTCACCGCGGAGTCCCCCAGGCCGTACACCTCGTGCTCGGTGGACACGATCGGGAACCACTGGCCGAAGCTCAGCACGCCATTCGCCGCGCTGGTCCGAGCGGTGAACGCCGGCGGCGCCAGGCCGACGGCGAGCGTGAACGGCACCTGCACCCGAACCTCTTCGCCTGGCTCCACCGCGAGGGGAACGCGGAGATTGATGTCGGTCGTCCACGACGCCTCGACCGCGATGCCGTCGACCGTGACCGGGCCCTCGTCGACCAGGAAGCCGAGCGCCCGCGGCACGAATGCCAGGTCGACGTGGGTGCGCGTCCACCGCGAACGGTTGGTCAGCTCGATGGCGGCTACGGCATCAAGGCGCGCGCTCGGCACGTCGAGGGTGGCGACCAGCTCGTAGCGCTGTTCGAAGGCCCCGGGCTCGGTCGCGGCGGCGAGCGGCGGGCCGGCCGCCCACGTCGCCATGGCCAACGCCACCGTGACGAGCAGGGTCAGCGGCCGGGCCGGGCGCATGCGGGCCATGTTGAAGGAGCCCGGCCCGCCTGTCATCCTCGGTCGCAGCACCATGCATCCCACCACCCGTCGTGCCCTCCGCTGGCCGGTTGCGGCCATTGCCCTCGTCCTTCTGTTCGTCACGGGTTTCGCCGTCGTCGAGGCGAACGTGCTGAACATGGCGGAGCGGTGGGACCGCTGGTCGGCGCGGGTCGGGATGGTGGTGAACCCGCCGCCCGACCGCTCGACGCTCCCGACGGTCGTCGTCACCGCCGCCCCGTCACCGTCCGCGACGCCGACTCCCGCTCCGACGCCCGAGCCGACGACTTCCCTCTCGGCCACGCCGGCCGCGACCGCGGCGCAGGCCGCGACCGCCGCGCCGACTCCGATCGTCCGTCAGCCGGTGGACATGACGCTCGTGAACGACCACCGGGCCGTGTTCGCCAGTCAGCTGACCGACAAGGACTGCGCCGTGGCGGCCACACAGATGGTCCTGGCCATCCTCGGGCTGGGCGACACGTCGGAGGCCTTCCAGCAGGAGATCAAGGGCCGCATCGGCGAGTGGGAGTCGCGCCAGGACAGCCTGAACGGCGGCTGGGGACCCGCCGCGGTCGGCAAGGCGCTCGCGGCGTACGGCGAGCCCGACTACGAGATTCGCGCCTTCGAGTCGTACGTCGATGCGCTGCGCGCCTCGGCGGTGGCGATCACCGAGCTCGGCAAGCCGGTGGTGATGTTCCCGTGGTGGGGCGCACACACCTGGGTCATGACCGGGTACCGCGCCGACGCGGACCCGACCCGGTTCCCGGACGCCGAGATCACCGGAGCCTATGTGCTCGACCCGTGGTATCCGCGCGTGTCCTCAATCTGGGGTCCCTCCGACACGCCGGGGAACTTCGAGGACCGGTCCGAGCTCGAGCGCAACTGGCCCGCCTTCCAGGGACCTCCCGGCTATGAGTCGATCGGACCCGGTTGGACCCGTCCGGAGGGGCCGTATCCCGACCGTGACGGTCGATTCGTCGTCCTCCTGCCGACCACACCGCGCGGCGGCTAGCGGGTCTCGGCCCGGGCCGGCAGCGTTCGGAGCCGGATCGCCAGCGACATCCCCAACAGGGCAGCCTTGGCGACCTGGCCGATCGTGAACCCGAGCGGGATGGCGAGTACCTCCTGCGATGGCAGCAGCGCCAGCGTGGCGGCGATGGTGACCGCCAGCCCGGCCAGCGATGAGATCACCTGCAGCAGGGTGTTGTGGGTGGCGTAGATGGCACGGCTGAGCAGGTGGGCCAGGCTCTCGAACGGTACGGACAGGGCGAAGGCGCCGAGGACCGCGGCCGTGCGCGCCACATCGGCCTGCCCGAAGGCCCCGCCGCCGTACAGCGTCCCGATGATGATCTCTCCCAGCAGCAGCAGACCGATCGCAGCTCCGACCCCCAGCACGGTGATGCTGGTGACGGAAGTCGCCAGCAGCC
>JAHWJN010000017.1 GCA_019348395.1 Chloroflexota bacterium | reverse complement strand
CTGGGGCGGCTCGTAGCCGGCCCCGTCGAGCAGCGCGACCAGTTCGACGAAGGCGAGAAAGGCCGCCACGCCAACCAGCAGCGAGAGCCACGGTTCGCCCAGCAGCACGAGGGCGAGAATGATCGGCCCCAGGACCGCCGCGCTCAGAAGACGTGTGCGGAGCATCGGCTCAGCCGCCGAACCGTCGGTCGCGCCGCGCGTACTCGGCGACCGCGGCGTCGAAGTCATCCACGGTGAAGGCCGGCCAGTAGCAGTCGAAGAAGACGAGCTCGGCATATGCGGCCTGCCAGAGCAGGAAGTTGCTGGTCCGCCGATCGCCGCCGGTACGGATCAGCAGGTCGACATCCGGCTGTCCGGCGGTGTAGAGGTGATCGGCGAAATGCGCCTCGTCGACGGCATTGGGATCGGCCCGTGCCGCGACCAGTGCCCGCGCGGCATCCACGATCTCGGCGCGGCCGGAGTAATTGAAGCAGATGTTCAGCGTGAGCCCCGTCCCGCCGCGCGTCCGCTCCTCCGCTCCTCGGATGGAACGCTGGACGTCGGCCGGCGCCTCGTGGAGCCGTCCGATGACCCGAACCTGGACGCCCTCGGTCATCAGCTCGTCGGTGTACTGACGGACCGCACCGTCGATGAGTCCGAAGAGGCCGGTGACCTCGTCGTTCGGGCGGCCCCAGTTCTCCGTGCTGAAGGTGTAGACGCTCAGCGTCTCGATGCCGAGGTCGCGCGCCCGGCGCACGACGGGTCTGATCGCCTCGATTCCCTGGACGTGACCCGCCAGCACCGGAAGGCTCCGTTCCCGGGCCCAGCGTCGGTTGCCGTCGGCGATGATGGCGACGTGCCGCGGACGGACGGCGTCCGGCACCGTCAGACCTCCAGGATCTCGGCTTCCTTGCGGTCGGCGCGCGAGTCGATCGCCTCGATGTATCGGTCGGTCAGCTTCTGCAGGTTGTCGAGCTCGCGGCGCTCCTCGTCCTCGGACAGGTCGCCGTCGCGGAGGGCCTTCTTCAGCCGGTCGGCCGCCTCGCGGCGGTGGTTGCGCACCTCGACACGGCCCTCTTCGGTGCGGCGCCGGACCTGCTTCACCATCTCCTTGCGCCGCTCCTCGGTGAGCGGCGGGACGTTGAGCCGTACCACGGTGCCGTCGACGTTCGGCATGAGGCCGATGTCGCTCTTCGTGATCGCCTTCTCTATGGCCGCCAGGACGGACCGATCCCATGGCTGGATGACGATGAGATGCGCATCGGGGGTGCTGATGCCGGCCACCTGGTTGAGTGGTGTCTGCGCGCCGTAGTAGTCGACCGTGATGCGCTCCACCAGCGCGGTGGACGCACGGCCAGTCCGGATCCCCGCGAAGTCGCGTTCCATGGCGTCCACGGCGCGCTGCATCTTCGGCTCGATGTCGGTCAGGGCCTCGTGCGTCATCGGGACTCCTTTCCTGAGATCAGCGTGCCGATCCGCTCCCCGCGCACGGCGCGCGCGATGTTGCCGGCGACGGTCATGTCGAACACGACGATCGGCATCTCGTTGTCCATGGCAAGGCTGACGGCGGTGGCATCCAGTGCCTGGAGCCGGTTGCTCAGCAACTCCGTGTAGCCGACGTGGCTGTAGCGCTGTGCCTCCGGGTGCGTCTCGGGGTCGGCATCGTACACCCCGTCGACTCGAGTCGCCTTCAGGATGACCTGGGCATGGACCTCGACCGCGCGCAGTGTGGCGGCGGTGTCGGTGGTGAAGTACGGGTTACCCGTCCCGGCGACCAGGACCACCACGCGGCCCTTCTCCAGGTGGCGCACCGCACGGCGGCGGATGTACGGCTCGGCGATCTCGTTCATGGCGATCGCGCTCATGACGCGAGTCGGGCAGCCTGCCTGCTCGAGCGCGTCCTGGATGGCCAGGCCGTTCATGGCCGTGGCGAGCATCCCCATGTAGTCGCCGGTGGCGCGGTCCATCCCCTTCGCGCTGGCCGCGAGGCCCCGGAAGATGTTTCCGCCACCCACGACGATGGCGATCTGGATGCCGTCACGGGCGGACTCCGCCACCTGACGGGCGATCCCGCGCACGACGTCGGGATCGATCCCGTACTCGTGCTCGCCCATCAGGGCTTCGCCGGAGAGCTTGAGCAGCACCCGGCGAGGCGTGGCGGCCTCCGCCTCGGTCATCGGTCAGGCGCCTTCGTCGGTCGGCGCCTCGGCGGACTCGCCGACGCCCATGCGGACGAAGCGGGCGACCCTGATGTTCTCGCCCAGCAGGGCCACCTTCTCGGTGATGAGGTCGGAGATTTTCCGGTCGGTGTCGCGATAGGGCTGGTCGAGCAGGCAGACCGACTCGTACCACTTGTTCAGCTTGCCCTCGACGATGGTCGGGATCTTGTCGGCCGGCCGCCCGTCACGTTCCGCGTCGACGGCGAAGAGCCGCTTCTGCTCCTCGACAACCTCGGATGGCACCTCATCGCGGCTCACGTACTGCGGCGCCATGCCCGCGATCTGCATCGCGATGTCGCGCGCCAGCTGCTGGAAGTCGTCGGTGCGGGCCACGAAGTCCGTCTCGCAGTTCAGCTCGAGCAGCACGCCGAGGCGGGAGCCGTGGTGGATGTAGCTCGCGACGATGCCCTCGCGGGCCACCCGGCCCGCCTTCTTGGCGGCGGTCGAAAGTCCCTTCTCGCGCAGCCACAGCACCGCCTGCTCGTAGTCGCCGCCGGACTCCTCCAGCGCGCGCTTGCAGTCCATGATCCCCGCGCCGGTCTGCTCGCGCAGCCGCTTCACGTCCTCTGGCTTGATCATCAGCGTGTTCGTCATTGTCCTTTCCTGCCTCCGCTACGGGCGGGGCTCCTTGACCTTCTCCTCGACCTGGCGCTCGTGCTCGCGGTCCGGGTCGTGCTCCGGCTCGCCCTCCTCGATGTGGGCGGCACGTCGGGCGCGCGCCTTGCGCTCCTCCTCCTCGTCCTCCTCCGGCTCGGGCTCGAAGACGAGGGCCTCACCCGACGCGAGCGCGGCGCTGTAATCGGCATCCGTGCCGAGCGCCGTGTCGTCGACCGGCGGAATCGCCTCGGCCTGCTCGAACTCCTCGTCGAGCTGCGCCTGGCGCTCCTGCTGGGCCGTGGTCGCCGCATCGGCGACGAGGGAGCAGATGAGCCGAACGGAGCGGATCGCGTCGTCGTTGGCCGGGATCACCCAGTCGATGAGGTCGGGGTCGCAGTTCGTGTCGGTCATCGCCACGATCGGGATCTCGAGCCGGCGTGCCTCGGCCACCGCGATGGACTCGCGGTGCGGGTCGACGATGAAGACCGCCCCGGGCAGCCGGCGCATCTTCCGGATGCCGCCGAGCGCGGCGTCGAGCTTCGTGATCTCGTCGCTGAGCTTCGTGGCCTCTTTCTTGGTGAGGCGCTCGAACTCGCCGGCGTCGCGTCTCGCCTCCAGCGCCTCGAGGCGCTGGATCCGGCGCTTGATGGTCGTGAAGTTCGTCAGCATGCCGCCGAGCCAGCGGGTGTTGACGTAGTGCTGGCCGGACTGCTGGGCGGCCTCGGCCAGCGACCCCTGCGCCTGCTTCTTGGTCCCCACGAACAGGACGCTGTCCCCCCGCCGCACGGTCTCGCGAACGAAGTCGAGCGCGGCCTCGAGGCGGCTGACCGTCTGGGCCAGGTCGATGATGTGGATCCCGTTGCGCTCGCCGAAGATGTACTCGCGCATCTTCGGGTTCCAGCGCCGGGTCTGATGCCCGAAGTGGACGCCCGCTTCGAGCAGCTGCTTCATGCTGGTGGCAGCCACGGTGAAAACCTCCGGTTGTTCCTCCGCCCGACGTCGGTTCCCGGACCGACCGCGACGTTTCGTCGCGGCACCGCCGGCCAGCAGGGATCCATCGGGCGTGTGTGATGGGAAAAGGCCCGCGCGGCTGCGCGAGCGACGGAAAGTATATCAGAGCCGGCGAGGCATCCCACGGGTCGCTCCATCACGCCGATCCACGGTACCGAAGTACTCCCGGGACACCCTGACGTACCTTGACCGCACCCCGGACGCTCCTAGCATCGGCCTCCGTCGCCGGGTGGCTGTGCCCGGTGTCCTCACGCCAATGCACCGGGAGGATCGATCCCTTGCCACGACCCAGGCGCTTCGTGCCCCTCTTGAGCCTGACCGCCACCGTCGCCCTCGGCCCGCTGCTCGCGGGCGTCACCATGGCTGCGGACCCCGCCGTCGTCGTACGCCCCGGCGACACGCTGACCGCGATCTCGAAGCGTCATGGCATCGCCATCGCGGAGCTCGTCGAGCTCAACGATCTGTCCGACCCCAACCGCATCTATGCGGGCCAGCGGCTGCAGCTGCGGAGTCAGCCCTCGTCGGCCCGTCCGCCCGCTCCCCCGCGTCCGGCGGCCAATGCCGCCCCGAGCGAGCGCAGCCACATCGTGCGGTCCGGCGAGCATCTCACCGGCATCGCCAGACACTACGCCGTCAGCATCGGGGCGATCGCGGCGGCCAACCGCCTCGCGAACCCGAGCCGCATCTTCGCCGGCCAGCGACTCGTCATCCCCGGCGCCGTGACGACCCCTGCCACCTCCCGACCCGGACCAGCTCCCGCGCCCAGCGCCGCGAAGCCGAACGCCCCTGCGGCTGCGCGAACCCATACGGTCCGGTCCGGCGAGCACCTCACCGGCATCGCTCGGCGGTACGCGGTGAGCGTCTCGGCCATCGTGCGCGCCAACGGCATCGCCAACCCCAGCCGCATCCATGCGGGCCAGCGGCTCGCCATTCCCGGGGCAGCCGCGCAGACCGATACGCGGCAAGCGACCGTTCCCGCCTCGATGCGCGCCGTCATGGAACGGCGTGACGGGGTCCGGCGCGTCATCGTCGAAGAAGCGCGACGGTACGACGTGCCCGCGGCGCTCGCGCTGGCCGTTGCCTGGCAGGAGTCGGGCTGGCAGCAGGGTGTCGTCAGCCACGCGGGCGCCATCGGCGTCATGCAGCTGCTGCCGGCAACCGGCGCCTGGGTGGGCGAGGCGATGCTCGGAGCCAGAGTCGACCTCAGGGACACGCGCCAGAACGTGCGGGCCGGCGTCCGGCTGCTGGCGCACTACCTCGACCGCTACCGAGGCAACGTCGACCTCGTCCTTGCCGCGTATTACCAGGGCCAGACGGGTGCCGATCGTCACGGCGTCTACCCGGTCAGCCGGCGGTACCTGGCCTCGATCAAAACGCTCGTGACCCTGTTCGGCGACTGAATCGCTAGCCGATGCTCGGGAGCCGGGTCAGCCGCCACCGGCCCGGCACGTCGGTCGGTTCGACCGTCACCAGGTCGACGCGGAGTCCGGCATGCGGCCATCGCGACATGGGACCGATAGCGGCGAGCGCCCGCCCCAGGCGCCGCACCCGCCGCGCGTCGACGCTGGCGGCGGCGGCGCCCGCCCGTCGGCTGCGTCGGGCACGGACTTCCACCGCGACGAGCACGCCGGAGGGGTCCAGCGCGACGAGGTCGATCTCTCCACCGCCGGTAGTCGGCCGGATCCGACGAGCAAGGATGCGCCAACCGGCTGCGCACAGCCAGCGTTCGACCGCCGCCTCGGCGGCGCGCCCGAGCACGTGACGCGGGTCGGCCATGCCGCGAGAATGCGGCGTGGACGATTACCGGCGGCGTACCGGGCGCTTATCAGGCGGGCAGCAGGACCGAATGGCGCTCGACGACCGGCTGCGGGGTCGCGTCGTCCAGGTCGAGCGGAAGCTGCTCCCCCAGCACCACGGCGCGGACCCGGGCGAAGGAGCGCCGGTGGAGCGGCGTGATGCCATGTTCCTCGATCCCCTGCCGGTGGTCGGCGGTCGCGTAGCCGGCGTTGCGTTCCCAGCCGTAGTGCGGATGTCTCGGGGCCAGGCGGTCCATGAGGCGGTCGCGGACCACCTTTGCCACGATCGATGCCGCGGCGATCGAGTAGCAGCGAGCATCCCCCTTGACGATCGCCGTGTACGGGCCGACCGACTCCTCGAACCGGTGGACGCGCAGGCCGTCGATGAGGACGTGGTCGCGGTCGTGCAGGCGGCAGATGGCCCGCCGCATGGCCAGGTTGGTGGCGTGGTAGATGTTCATCCGATCGATCTCGGCCACGCTCGCGGCGCCCAGGCCGACCGCCGTGGCCCGCCGGAGAATGATCGGGAAGAGGCGCTCGCGCTGGGCCCGGGTCAGCTGCTTCGAGTCACGGACACCCGGGATGCGGCGGGCACGGGGTGGCATCACTACCGCGGCGGCCAGAACGGGACCAGCCAGGCAGGCCACGCCGACCGCATCGGCCCCCACGACGTGGCTCCGTCCCGCGGCCCAGTGGGCGCGCTCGATCCTGGTCGAAGGCTTGCGAGAACCGGCGTGTGGCGCGACTGACACGCGGCCAGTCTATCGGCCGGATGGTGCCGGCCGCGACGTCAGTTGACGCGACGCTCGCGAAGGGTGGCTGCCTTGCCGACCCGGTCGCGCAGGAAGTACAGCTGCGCCCGTCGCGCAACGCCGTGGCGAACGACCTGGATCTTCTCGATCCGCGGTGCGTGGACCATGAAGGTCCGTTCCACGCCGACGCCGCTGGCGATGCGGCGGACGGTGATCCGCTGGTTGAGGCCGCCGCCACGCATCCGCATGACGGTGCCCTCGAAGACCTGGATCCGTTCCCGGTTGCCCTCGACCACCTTGACCGAGACGCGGACGGTGTCGCCCGGGGCAATCTCCGGGACATCGGTCCGGAGCTGCTCGCGCTCGAGCTCCTTGATGGCGTTCATGCTTCGGGGAAACCTCGTTCTCGCAGGCGGGCCCGCGGCGTTGATGTGTGACACACGAACGCGACCGCTGCGCGGCCGCGACCGGTCGAGTATAGCAGCGGCCCGGTCGGCCCGACAAGCGCGGCCCGGGTTCAGGCTTCGCCGCTCCGCAGCTCCTCGAGCACCCGCCGGTCCGCGTCGTCGAGCGGCGCCTCGTCGAGCAGGTCGGGCCGGCGCTCGAGGGTCCGGCGCAACGACTCCCGGCGCCGCCATCGGTCCACCTCGCCGTGGTTCCCGCTCAGCAGGACCGGTGGAACCTCAAGGTCCCGGAACCGCTCCGGCCGCGTGTACTGGGGGTGCTCGAGCAGCCCGGAGGCGAAGGAGTCACCTTTGTGCGACGCCTCCGCGATGACGCCCGGCACCAGGCGCACCACGGCGTCCAGGAGCACGAGCGCCGGCAGCTCGCCGCCGGTCAGGACGTAATCGCCGATGCTCACCTCGCGGTCGACGAGGGTCCGGATGCGCTCGTCGATCCCCTCGTAGCGTCCGCAGACCAGGGCGAGGTGAGGGATGGTCGCAAGCTCGCGGGCGAGCGCATCGGTCAGTCGTTCGCCGGCGGGGTCGAGCAGGACGACGTGGGCGCCGGCGGCGCGGAGCGGTTCGAGCGCGTCGAACAGCGGCTCGGGGCGCATCACCATGCCGGCCCCACCCCCGTATGGATAGTCATCGACGGATCGATGTCGCCCGAGACCGTGCTCGCGCAGGTCGTGAACGCGGTACTCGACGGTGCCAGCCTGGGCCGCTCGGCCGATGATCGAGGTGCCGAGTGGTCCGGCCACGAGCTCGGGGAACAGCGTGACGACGTCGATGCGCATCGGCTCAGCCCACCGTCTCGGCGTCATCCGGCGCGACGACCATGCGTCCGCCCTCCAGGTCGATCTCGAGCACGGCAGTGCGCAGGGCCGGGACCAGCCGCTCGCCGTCGGGGCCGGCCACGCGGTACACCTCGTTGCCCCCGGCGCGAAAGATCTCCACCAGCTCGCCGACCGGCGTGCCGTCGCGCTCCTCGACTCGGAGTCCGATCAGGTCGGACCAGTAATAGCTGCTGTCGTCGAGCGGGCGCGCGGGCATCTCGAGGAACCTTCCGACGAGCGGCTCCACCGACTCGCGCGTCGCGCGGTCCTCGAAGTAGAACACCGGCACGCGCCCGCCGGACTCTACCCGCTCGATGACGAGCATGTCGTCGCCCTCGTCGAGCTGGACCGATGCGCCGGCGACCAGCGCTTCGGGCCAGTCAGTCAGGAGCTCGATCCGGACGCCGCCGCGCAGCCCCTTGACGCCGAGAATCCGCGCGACCGCCAGCCGGCGATCACTCGGATTCGTCGACGATCTCGAGCTCGACGTGTCGGCCATCGCGGGTGGCCATCACGCGCAGGAGGCTGCGGACCGCGTTCGCGATGCGGCCGTCGCGACCGATGACCCGACCCATGTCGTCGGGATCGACGCCGAGGGTGAGGACGATCGCGTCCCCATCCTCTTCCTCCTCGACCCAGACGGCGTCCGGCTTGTCGACCAGGGCGCGCGCGATGTACTCGAGGAACTCCTTCACGCCCCGGCCTTCTCGGTCTCGTCAGCGGCGGCCGGCGACTCCTCGCCGGGACCCTCCTGCGCGGAAGCCTCGTCGGCCGGGGCTCCCTCGGCCGGAGCTTCCGCAACTGCCGTCGCCTCGGGTGCCTCCTCGGAGGCGGGTGCCGCGGCCTTCGCCGCCGCCTTCTTCGACGGCTTCCCGGTGCTGCGCGTCGCGCGCTTCGGGGTCTCGGGATCGTCGCCCGCCGCTGCACGCTCCGCCTGCGCCATGAGCTTCACGACCGTGTCCGAGGGCTGAGCGCCCTTGCCGATCCAGGCGTTGATCTTCTCGGTGTCGAGCGACACGGTCGCCGGCTCGGTCAGCGGGTCGTAGAACCCGAGGATCTCGAGGGGGCGTCCGTCGCGCGAGCGCCGCTTGTCGATGGCGATGACGCGATAGGCCGGGCGCTTGGTGGCGCCGACTCGCGTCAGCCGGATGCGAACTGACAAGTGGTCCTTACCTCAGTGTGGGGTGCTTGTGGTTGCTCATTCGGGCCGGGTCTCGAGGACCGTCAGCACCGCGTGAAACTCGATCTGATCGTCACGGGACGGCGCGGTGATGGCGAACGCCCCGATCTGTCCAAGGATATCGCGGGTGTCATCGTCAAGCCCGGCGCCGCCGAACAGCTCGACGATCTCGGCCACGTTCACCCAGGCCTCGTTGCCGGCGCGGGTTCCGGCCACCTCGAACGCGTGACGGTACGGCTCACTCTGGCCGAGGGACGTCCCCGCGTCGTGCGCCTCGATCGAGGCGAGGACATCGTCGCTGCCGAGACCGATGATCACGATCTCGTCGGTGACGGTGAACGCCACCTCCCCGACGTCCGGGAGGGCCACCGTCGTCAGTGCGACATCGCCGACCTGTTCGGTCGTCGCCTGCGCTCCGATGGCGGAGAGCCGCTCGGCGATGGTCGCCAGGGACGCCTCGGCGGCGGTCGCGTTCTCCGGGCGCAGCAGCAGCAGGCCGGACGGGAGCTCGCCGTCCATGCCGCGGAACCCGATGGCCACCTCCCGGTCGAGCAGCGGCAGGATATCGGCGTCGAGATCGATCCCCAGGCCGAACGCCACGACGGCGCGTGCGGTGTCGAGCGCACTCGTGACCTCGGCCATCTCGGGAGCATCGGCGGCCGCGGCCTCGGCGTCCTCGAGCGTCTGACGCAGGCCGAACACGACGATCTCGGCCATCGTGTCGGCCGGCATCCAGCCGACCAGGCTGCTGGGCTCCGTGCCGAGCGCAAAGCCGGCCCGGCCCGAGGGTTCGGCCGCGTCCATCGCGAACGGCGCGCTCCCGCTCAGGTGCAGTCCGTCCTGCTCGGCGACGAGGACCGCGCCGGCGGTCGAGACGGCATCAAGCTGCTGCTCGGCCTCCATGGCGCCGGCGAGCGCGGCGAGGTCGAAGAACGCGGCGGCCAGGTGGTCGGTGGGCATGGCGTCCATGGTGCTCTGGAAGTCGGGGCGGGCCGCGAGGGAGTCCGCTCCCCTGCTCACGTCGATGACGCGCGAGATCGCGTCCGCACCGGGGCCGATCACGAGCATCTCGTCGACGAATGCGTAGGCCGTGTCGGTCGCCACCTGGATCTCGACCCCCTCGTAGGCCTGCACCGAGAACGTCGCGCCCTCGCCGGCGAGCTCGACTATCGCATCCTCGGCCGCCGCCCGATCCTTGACCTCGGCGATGACCACCGGCTCGGCCTCCGCGGGATCGGGGCTCTCGGGCCGTGCCGCGATGGCCACCTGATCACCGAGCCAGGGTTTGACGTCCGCACGGTAGTCCACGCCGGCGCCGGAGAGCATGTTCTGGACGATCTGATCCACCTTGTCGTCGAGCGTCGCGTCGTCCGCGAACCCGGGGAACCGGCCGATCAGCGCGGAAAGGTTCATCTGCTGGCCGGCGGAGGGCTGGAGGTAGACGTTCACATAGACGGCGGTGTCGGCGGGGGCCAGTCGGGCGGCCCGATCGGTCCCGGCCGAGAAGAGGAAGAGGTATCCCGCCACCACGGCAACGCCGGTGAGACCGATGAGGGAGACGAGTGCGATGACCAGCCGGTGCATGCGTCAGCGCCCGAGCAGGGCGCCGAGTCCTCCACCCATCCTGGGCATCTTGCCGCTGCTGAACATCTTCATCATCTTCTGCATCTCGACGAACTGCTTGAGCAGCCGGTTCACCTCGGCGGTCGAGGTGCCGCTGCCGAGCGCGATCCGCCGGCGCCGGCTGGCCTTGATGATGTCGGGGCGGCGGCGCTCCTCGGGTGTCATCGAATCGATGATCGCCTCGATCCGCTTCATCTGTCCCGAGTCGACGGCCGCCTGAGCCGCGCCGGCCATGTCGCCTGCGCCGGGAACCATCTGCAGCAGCTGACCGATCGGTCCCATCTTCTTGATCTGGTTGAGCTGGCTGCGGAAGTCCTCGAGCGTGAAGCGGTTCTCCATCATCCGCTTCGCGGCCGCCTCGGCCTCCTCCTGGTCGACGTTCTCCTGGACCCGTTCGACGAGGCTCAGGATGTCTCCCATTCCCAGGATCCGCTGCGCGAGGCGGTCGGGGTGGAACGGCTCCAGCCCGTCAGTGCGCTCGCTGGTGCCGAGGAAGGCGACGGGCAGGCCGGTCGCGGCGCGGATGCTCAGCGCGGCGCCGCCCCGCGCATCCCCGTCCATCTTGGTGAGCACCAGCCCGGTGAGCGGCAGGCGGGCGTGGAACGCCTCCGCCACGCGGACTGCCTCCTGGCCGGTCATGGCATCGACGACGAGGAGCGTCTCCGACGGCGTGACGCTGCCGGAGATTCGGACCAGCTCGTCCATCATCGCGTCGTCGACGTGGAGCCGTCCGGCCGTGTCGAGGATCATCACGTCATGGCCGCGGGCGCGTGCCGCGTCGAGACCTGAGCGCGCAACCTCCAGCGCCGGCGTTCCCACCGGCCGCGTATGGACCTCGGCACCGATCTGGTCGCCGAGCTGAACCAGCTGGTCGACCGCGGCGGGGCGGTAGACGTCGGCGGCCACCAGCATGGGGCGCCTTCCCTCCCGGCGCAGGCGGACGGCGAGCTTCGCCGTGGTGGTCGTCTTCCCGGACCCCTGGAGGCCGACCATCATGATCACGGCCGGCCGGGCATCGAGCCCGAGGTGATGGCGCTGGCCGCCGAGGATCTCGACGAGCTCGTCGTGGACGATCTTGACGATCTGGTGCCCGGGGTTGACCCCGGTGAGGACTTCGGAGCCGATTGCGCGCTCCCGCACGTGGGCGACGAAGTCCTTGACGACCCGGAAGTTGACGTCCGCCTCGAGCAGCGCGAGCCGGATCTCGCGCAGGGCAGCGTCGAGATCGGCCTCGGTGATGCGCGCCGTTCCGCGCAGGCGCTGGGCAATCGTCTGAAGGCGGTCAGACAGGGATTCGAACATCGGTCACCCGGTACGGGGATGGCAGGGGCGCAGCGGCACCGGCACACGGCCGCCCATTCTACGGCCCGTCCGCTCGAGCGGCAACGAAGCTACTCCGCGAAGAGCCACTCCACGAAGGCTTCGGGCTCGAACGGCGCGAGGGCGTCGAGCTCCTCCCCCACTCCGGCGAAGAGGATCGGCACCCCGAGGCGATCCGCCACGGCGAGGGCCACGCCGCCCTTGGCCGTGCCGTCGAGCTTGGTCAGGACGATGCCGGTGATACCCACCTCCCGGCTGAACGCCTCGGCCTGGACGAGGCCGTTCTGCCCGGTCGTGGCGTCGAGGACGAGCAGCACGTGCCGTGGTTGGCCGGGGAGGCGACGCTCGATCACGCGCCGGATCTTCGCGAGCTCGTCCATGAGCTGCTGCTTGTTCTGGAGCCGGCCGGCGGTGTCGACCAGCACCGCGTCCAGGTTGCGGGACTCGGCGGCGGCGACCGCATCGAAGGCGACGGCGCCCGGGTCGGCTCCGGTGCGCTGGGCCACGACCGGCACACCGATCTCCTCACCCCAGATCCGCAGCTGTTCGACGGCGGCGGCGCGGAACGTATCCCCCGCCGCCAGCGCCAGGCTGCGGCCCTGCCCCTTGAGCCGATGGGCCAGCTTGGCGATCGTGGTCGTCTTGCCCGTCCCGTTGACGCCCACGACGAGGATCACGGATGGCGCCGGGCCGAGCTCGAACACGCCCGAGCCCGAAGCGGCGAGCCGGTCGCGGAGCTCGGTCGCCAGCGCGCGGCGCGCGTCCTCACCGGTCCGGCCACCCTCGCGCTCCATGCGCTGCCGGGCGGCATCGACCACCTCGAGGGTGGTGGCTGCTCCGACATCCCCGGCGATGAGCGTCTCCTCGACCTCGTCCCAGGTCGCATCGGTTGCCGGTGTGCCGGCACCCAGGATCGAGCGGAGCCGGGAACCGAGCCCCGAGGGCCGGGCACGAAGTCCCATGCCGGCGGCCTCCCGCCGCGGACGGGCGACGGTGGTGGGCGGTACGACCACCGGCTCGTCGGACGGGGTGTCGGCCGGCTCGTCGGAGGGCGGCGGAGGCTCGGGCTCGCGGCGGCGCCAGAACATCTAGGCGCTGACCTCGAGGGGCACGTCGGCGAGGCGGAGGGACAGGACCCGGCTGACGGCGGCATCGGTCATCGTCACGCCGTAGATGGTATCGGCAACCTCGATCGTGGCGCGGTTGTGGGTGATGACCACGAAGTCGATCGACTCGCTGAGCGTGCGCAGCGCCTCGGCGAAGCGGCCGATGTTCGCCTCGTCGAGCGCGGCGTCCACCTCGTCGAGGATGCAGAAGGGGACCGGGTTGACGGTGAGCATCGCGAACAGGAGCGCCACGCCGGTGAGCGCTCGCTCCCCGCCCGAGAGCATCGCCAGGCGCTGAAGCCGCTTTCCCGGCGGGCGGACGACGATCTCGATGCCCCCGGGCGCGTCCCCGTCGGCTTCGTCGGCCATCTGCAGCGACCCTGAGCCACCGGCGAAGAGCAGCCGGCAGAACACGTCGAACTTCTCGGCGATGGCGCGGAACGCCGCGTCGAACTGCTCGGTGATCTCCGCGTCGAGCCGGGCGATGAGCTCCTGCGTCGAGGCGGTTGCCTCACGGAGGTCGGTTTCCTGCGTCGTCATCTCGTCGAGCCGGCCGGACAGCTCGCGGTGCTCCTCGACTGCGAAGGGATTGACCGAGCCGACCTGGTTCAGCGTCCGACGGACGCGCCGCAGCTCGAGGTCGAGGGCCTCGTCGTCGAGGGCCTCGATCTCCTCCATCGGCGCCTCTGCGCCGGTCTCGGGTACTCCCTCGAGCGCGAGCTGCTGCTCCCGCGCGAGCGCCGAGAGCGCCTCGTCCCGACGAGATGCCTCGATTGCCGTGGCCTGTGCGCGCCGCTCCAGCTCGCCGAGCCTGGCGGCGACCCCGCCACGACCGCGCTCCAGCTCGAGGAGCTCGCGCCGCCGCTCGGTGCGGGCCGTCTCCGCCGCCCGGGCTCGGTCCGCGAGCCGTGCGTCGGCGTCTCGCGCCGCAGCGGCCGCTGCCTCCATCTCGGCGCGCTCTTCCGCCATGCGCTCGCTGGCACCACGTCGCGCCGGCAGATCGGCGCGCAGCTGTGCGACCCGCGCCTCGCGCACCGCTCGTTCGCGTCTGGCGTCGGCGGTGCGCGTCTCGGCGGCCTCGGCCGCGCGCCGTGCGGCCGTCCAGGCATCGCGAAGCTCGTCGCGGCGATCGGCCAGTCGGTCGCGTGTGGCGCGCGCCTCGTCGGCCGCCGTCTGCAGGCGCCGGAGGTCGGTACTGGGTTCCGTCTCTGCCGCCACAGGCTCGGGGCCGATCTGGGCGAGCTCCTCGGACAGCGTGGTCGCGCGACGCTC
>JAHWJN010000179.1 GCA_019348395.1 Chloroflexota bacterium | reverse complement strand
CACCGGCTACGCGGTCGAGATCGGGTTGCTGATCGACATCCTCGAACAGGCCGGCTTGCCGGCCATCGGGCAGGTGGACCTCGAGCGGCGGATCCACCGCAACCAGCCGCTGCCGAACCTTTCCCAGATGGCGTACGTCATCCTGCAGGGCGCCATCCGCAAGCTCGAGGAGCGGCACCGGCTCGAGCTGCTCACCGAGGTGGGACGCGGGATGAAGCTCATCAATACGACGAAGGAGCACTTCAATCTCGAGGTGCACGAGATCGGCGACGAGATCCGCGCCCCGATGATCTCGGTTCCCGCCTACGTCGAGCGACGGAAGTCCCTGAAGGGACGGTGAGCCCGATGTCCGGCCGCCCCCTGTCCGTCGTCGTCGCCCCCGACTCGTTCGGCGGCGCGCTGGACTCGGTGGCCGTGGCGGCCGCCATCGCGTCCGGCTGGTCCGGCGTCCGCGGAGGGGACAGCGTGATCCGCAAGCCGATGGCCGATGGAGGCGAGGGGACGCTGGCGGCGATCGCCGATGCTCTGGGTGATGAGGCGGAGCTCCACGAGGTGGAGACGACCGACCCGCTCGGCCGGCCGGTCACGGCCGCGTGGCTCCTGCTCGACGAGGGGCGTGGCGCCTTTGTCGAGATGGCCGCCGCCTCCGGCCTCGCGCGCCTGGCCCCGGAGGAGCGGACGTCGGACAACGCCCGCCGCGCGTCGACGCGCGGGACCGGCGACCTCGTGCGCGCGGCGCTCGACGCGGGGGCGAAGCACATCACCATCGGACTCGGCGGATCCGCGACGACCGATGGCGGCAGCGGGATGCTGCGCGCCCTCGGGGCCCGCTTCACCGCCCGGGGTGGCGCCGACCTGTCCGACGGCGGGGCGGCGCTGTCCGACCTCGACCGGATCGACGCCTCGGATCTCGACCCGCGGCTGAAGGAGGTGAAGCTTGTCATCGCCTCGGACGTGACGAATCCGCTCCTGGGCTCGCGCGGGGCGGCGGCGACGTACGGGCCGCAGAAGGGCGCGGACGAGGACACCGTGACGGAGCTCGATGCCGCCCTCGACCGCTACGGGCAGGCCATCGAGCAGGCGAGCGGGCGCCTGGTGGCCAACCTTCCGGGCGCCGGGGCGGCCGGCGGCACGACCGCCGGGTTGCTTGGCTTCACCGGCGCCATGGTCCGTCCCGGTGTCGAGGTGATCGCCGAGCTCATCGGGTTGGCGGAGGCACTGGAGGCGGCGGACCTCGTCATCACCGGTGAGGGCCGCGCGGACGAGCAGACCCTGCAGGGCAAGACGGCCATGGGCGTCGCCACCCTCGCCCGTCCGCGCAACACGCCGGTCGTGCTGCTGTGCGGCGGCCTGGGGCCGGGGGCCGAGATGCTCGACGCCGCGATGGCGCTCGCCGTGGTGCAGCCGATCGTGGACCGTCCGACCGACCTGGCGGGCGCGATGGCCGACACGGAGCGCCTCCTGGTCGCCGCCGGCGCCCGGCTGGCCCGCACCATCGGCGTCGGCATGGCGCTCGCGCGCGCGTAGGGCGCGCATCGGCCCATGGCTCGAGGCCCGAGCCCGCAGAAGCGGGCGGCCGATCGGCGGAAGCGGCGCCGGCTCGCGGACGTGGTGCTCGAACGGCTGGGGGAGCGCTACGGGCATCCGACATGGGCGGGACCGCGCGTCGACGCGGTGAGCGAGCTCATCCTCACCATCCTGAGCCAGAACACGGCCGACACGAATTCGTTTCGTGCCTTCACCGCGCTCCGTGAACGGTACGCGTCGTGGGACGAGGTCCTGGCCGCGCCCACCGACGAGCTGGAGGAGGTGATCCGTCCCGGCGGCCTGGCGCCGACGAAGTCACGCCGCATCCAGCACGTCCTGGCCGAGGTCCACGACATGACCGGCGGGACGTGGGATATGGGCTTCCTTGGCGAGTGGCCCTTCGAGGACGCCCGTGCCTGGCTGACCTCCCTCCCGGGCATCGGGCGCAAGACCGCCTCGATCGTGCTGCTGTTCAACTTCGGCCGGCCGGCCATGCCGGTCGACACCCACGTGCACCGGGTCGCATGGCGGCTGGGCATGTTCGGACGGACCACGCCGCTCGAGCGCGCCCACGACCTGCTGGAGGAGATCCTGACGCCGGAGGAGATGTACCCCTTCCACGTCGAGCTCATCCGACACGGTCGCGACACCTGTCGGGCGCCGCGCCCGATCTGCGGCCTGTGCCCGCTCACCGACGCCTGCGGCTATTACGCCGATGCGCTCCGCGGCCGGGCTCCGATGGCGCCGGTGCCTAGGCGCCGGGGCGAGGCCGACGCACCGCCCCGCTACCACGACGAGCTGATCCACGGGTGGACGCCGCCGGAGTGACGCGGCCGTGGTGCTGAGGTGCCGGGGCATTCGTAGATCCCATCTGGCGCTCGCGACGCCACCCGGCATGGCACGTGCGGTCTCATGGGGCATGTTCGAGTCACGTGGCGTGTGGCCTGCGACGCTGTGGATGTTCGTCCTCGGCCTCTTGCTCGGCTGGCTGCCCTTCATCGGTCCGGCGATCGCCGGCCTCGTAGGAGGCCTGCAGGCCGGCGGCGTCGGGAATGCGCTCATCGCCTCCATCCTTCCGTCCCTGCTGGTCGCCGGCCTCGTGCTAGTGATCACGACGCTGCTCGACGTGGCGTGGCTCGGCGCGCTGCTCGGCATCGGCCTCTTCATGGTGCTGCTGTTCGCGTCCCTGCCGCTCATCGCCGGCGCCTGGATCGGCGGCGCGCTCTCGAATCGCCGCACGACCCGGCAGATCCGATGACCGAGGGGCGGACCTGTCCGCGCTGCGGCGAGGTGGTCGACGAGAGCGACACGGTCTGCCCGCACTGCGGAGAGGCACTCGTCGGGGGCTGACCGTCCGGCTCGGGCGGTGGCGGCACGA
>JAHWJN010000178.1 GCA_019348395.1 Chloroflexota bacterium | reverse complement strand
CTTCCGATCTTGGTGCATGCCCAGGCCATGACCGGCCCAGGCGCATCGGGAGGAGAGGAAACACATGGCTATCTCAGGGTTCATCCCCATGTCCGCACTGCCGGCCACCATGCCCGGCAGCGCGACCCAGATGTACGCCAAGAACCTGCAGACGCTCCTGAAGCACCTCATGGACGACGGCAAGATTGAGCTCGACTTCTCCGACGAGATCACCCGCGGCGCCACCATCACCCACGATGGCAAGGTCATCCACGAGGCCACCGCGCAGGCACTCGGCATCGAGGTCGAGCAGCCGGCGACGCCCACCTCCGCGGAAGCCTCCACCGAGCCCGATGCCCCATCGACGGCGCCCGCCGCCGACAAGGAGCCCAAGTAGACGATGGATCCCACAACCCTCAGTCCCTTCGCCCTGCTGGCGGCGCTCTTCATCACGGTCCTGGCTGCCTTCATCGGCTACGAGGTGGTGTCGAAGGTGCCGACGATGCTCCACACGCCGCTCATGAGCGGGGCCAATGCCGTGCACGGGGTGATCGTGGTCGGCGCCATGCTCGTCGCCGCGACCTCGGACGGGCCGCTACGAATCGCGCTCGCGCTGCTCGCCGTGATCCTGGGCACGATCAATGTCGTCGGCGGCTTCGTGGTGACCGATCGCATGCTCGAGATGTTCAAGAAGCGCCCGGGAGAGCGCGGCTAGATGACTGACCTCAATGGCTGGCAGATCGCCACGTTCTTCGTCTGGCTGATCGGCAGCGTCACGTTCATCCTGGCCCTGAAGTTCCTGGCCAGCCCGAAGACGGCTCGCGTCGGTAACCTGCTCGGTGCGGCGGGCATGGCGCTCGTCATCCTGTGGACCTTCTTCACCTACGACCTCGCCCAGCCCGGGTCGGAGCCGGGCATGCTCGAGAACTGGTGGATCATCGTGGTCGGCGGCGCCATCGGCTCGGTCGCCGGCGTCCTCGGCGCCCGCCGCGTGCCGATGACGGCGATGCCGCAGATGGTCGCCATCTTCAACGGCGCCGGCGGCGGGGCGGCGGCGGTCGTGGCGCTCGCCGAGTTCCTCGAGTTCGCCGGTCACGGCGAGGGCCTCCTGCCGCTGCCCTTCGTCATCGCGACGCTCGCCGGCGGGATCATCGGCTCGGTCGCCCTCACCGGCTCGATCGTCGCATTCGGCAAGCTGCAGGGCATCGTCGCCGCGCGCCCGGTCATGCTGCCGGGCCAGCAGATCATCACCGGTGCCCTGTTCCTGGCCATGCTGGCCATCGCGGTCTACATCGCCGCCTTCGAGAACTCGATTCCGCTCTTCCTGCTCTTCGTGGCCCTGGCGCTCGTCGCGGGCGTGGTGCTCACGATGCCCATCGGCGGCGCGGACATGCCGGTCGTCGTCTCACTGCTGAACTCGTACACCGGCATCGCCGTGGCGGCGTCGGGGTTCGTGCTCTCCAACTACGCACTGCTCATCGCCGGAACGCTGGTCGGTGCCTCTGGCGCGATCCTGACCCAGCTCATGACGAAGGCCATGAACCGGTCGCTCGTCAACGTCCTGTTCGCCGGCTTCGGCACCGGCGGTGACGTCGCCGGCGGCGAGGAGGGCGAGGAGTCGCTCAAGGAGATCAACGCCGAGGACGCGGCCGTGCTCATGGCCTACGGTAAGCGCGTGATCATCGTCCCGGGCTACGGGATGGCGGTCGCGCAAGCCCAGGGCCCGGTGCGCGAGCTCATGGACCTGCTCGTCAGCAAGGGCGTGGACGTCCAGTTCGCCATCCACCCGGTGGCCGGCCGCATGCCGGGGCACATGAACGTGCTCCTCGCCGAGGCGAACGTCCCGTACGACCGGCTGCAGGAGATGGACGAGATCAACGACGACTTCGCCGATACCGATGTCGCGCTCGTCATCGGCGCGAACAACGTCGTCAACCCGGTCGCCCGCGAGGCCGGCTCGCCGATCTCCGGGATGCCGATCCTGAACGTCGACCAGGCGCAGCACGTGATCGTCCTCAAGCGTGGACGCGGGGCCGGCTTCGCCGGCATCCCGAACCCGTTGTTCAGCCTCGAGAAGACCTCGATGCTGTTCGGCAACGCCAAGGAGACCGTCGAGTCCCTGGTGCAGGGCGTCAAGACCGCCTGATCCGCCCCTATGGCGTCGCTCGTTGCACCGGGCGGCGCTATCGGCCAACGAGGCCGGGTTGGGAGGCGCTGGTCACCCGGGCGTGCCACCCCCTGACGCGGCGCGGCGCTTAGTGGGCGCCGGTTGGCCGCTACCTCCACGCGGCGCAACCAGACGGCGACCGGGTGGCCGCCGATGGCCGTTACCTCCACCCCACGCAACGACGGGTGGCGTCGCTGGCTCCACGCCGTCGTCTAGCATCGGCGAATGCCTGCTGCGCCTCCCGAACCGCCGGGCATGATCGGGAAGAAGAGCAACGCCTCGCCGGGCGGTGGGTTCGACCTGAACGATCTCGGCAGCATCCTCGGCCGTGAGAAGGCCGACGCCCGGAGCAAGAACCCGGACCTCGGCGGCCTGCTCGACAGCTTCACCGGCGGCAAGGGCGGTGTCGGCGGCGCGCTCGGCGACATGCTGGGAGGTCGCGACCGCTAGGATCGGCGCATGAGCGACCGATGGGTGTGCCTCGACGTCGGGGAGACACTGATCGACGAGACCCGGATCTGGTCGATCTGGGCCGATGAGCTCGGCGTGCCGCGGCTGACCTTCCTCGCCGCCCTTGGCGCCGTGATCGCGCGCGGCGGCGAGCACCGTGACGTCTTTCCGATGTTCGGCGCCGACGACTGGCCGTTGCGGCTCCCATCGGTGGAGGCCACGTACGGCGGCTTCCGCGCCGAGGACCTCTATCCCGACGCGCTCCCGGCCCTCGAGGCGCTCCGCCAGGACCACCGCCTGGCCATCATCGCCAAC
>JAHWJN010000177.1 GCA_019348395.1 Chloroflexota bacterium | reverse complement strand
CCACCATGCGGGCCGGTTCGAGAGGACCGACGATCTCGCGCAGGACCGTCCCCTCCTCGCCGATGAAGTAGTGCCGCGGCAGGCCGTCGGTCGAGGTCCAGCGATAGAACGTCTCGAGCGTCGGATCGAGCAGGACCGGGTAGCCGACGGCGTAGCGTTCGACGAAATCGCTGACGACGGCGGGCTCCTCGCCCCAGTTCACGCCAAGGATGAGCAGGCCGTCCGGATGGAGGTCGGCCAGGTGCTGCATGGCGGGCATCTCGGTCCGGCACGGCTCGCAGCTGGTGGCCCAGAAGTTGACCCACACCAGGCGACCGGCGGCGTCGTCGAGCGACCATGCGCGTCCCTCGAGATCGCGCAGCGCGAGGTTGGGCGCGGCCCCGCCGACGCGCAGGCCGGAACGACCGTCCGGTTCGCCGCGCAGGAGGGGGACCGATGCCAGCCAGGCGAGCAGGAGCGCGAGCGCGGCGATGAGGAGGAGCCAGGCGAGGCTCCCGCGACGACGGCGCAGGGCGTCGATCATCGGGCCGCCAGCGCGTCCTCGACGTCCGGGCGGGTGATGGTCAGCTCCGCCCGCGCCTCGCCGTCCACGACGAGCACCGGAATGCGGTGGGCATAGCGGACGAGCAGATCGTCATCAGTCGCAATGTCCACCGCGTCCCAGCCGTCGGCCCCGAGCATGCTGTCGAGCAGGACGCTCGCGTCCTCGCAGAGGTGGCATCCGTCGCGGACATAGAGGGTCGGGCGCACCATGCAGCCGATGATACGGCGCCGCAGCAGATGGTCGAGCCTGTCACCATGCGGTCCCATGACGGATCCCGATTTCGGGCACCTGGCGCTGCTCCACACGCTCGAGGGTTTGGAGATGCCGGCCATCGTCCGTACCCTCGCCGGTGCTGGTGACCCCGTGCTGGTCTGGCGGAACGAGCTCGACGGCCTGACCTTCCGGATCGGAGACCGATATCTGAAGTGGAACCCGCCGACGACCGGCGTGGACCTGGAGCGGGAGCGTGTGCGCCTGGAGTGGCTGGCACCTCGCCACCCCGCCCCGCGCGTCGTGGATCATGGCCGGGACGGAACGGGGCAGTGGATGCTCACCGAAGCGCTGCCCGGCGGCCCCGCGGTGGGGGACCGGTGGCGCGCTCGCCGGCCCGAGGCGATCCGCGCCATCGCGGCCGGGTTGCGCGCACTCCACCGGGTCCCGCTGACCGACTTCCCCGCCGCGTGGACCGCCCAGACCTGGGTCGGACGCCAGCCGCCGTCGCTGGGACACCGGCCGCCGATCCGCGAGGCGGTGCTCGTCCACGGAGACGCGTGCGCGCCGAACACGCTGATCTCCGAGGACGGCGCGTGGACCGGCAACGTCGATTTCGGTGATCTCGCAGCCGGCGACCGCTGGGCCGATCTCGCCGTGGCCTCCATGAGCCTCGACTGGAACTTCGGGCATGGGCACCAGGATGAGTTCTTCGCGGCCTACGGCGTCGCACCCGACGAGGAACGGATCCGGTACTACCGAGCCCTGTGGCACCTGGAATCATGAAGCGCTCTGCTTCGCGACCCGCGCGAGCTACGGCTCGGCCCATGAGCGCCGCCCGACGCGCGGGACATTCGGGCCTAGAATGTAGCCACGGGCTCCCGTAGCTCAGTGGATCAGAGCGCCGCCGTCCTAAGGCGGGCGTCGCAGGTTCGAGTCCTGCCGGGAGCGCCACGCTTCACCCCTCTCGACGCGCCCGGTCGGCCGGCGACCCAATCACGAGCCCACCCCACTCACCGGGAGCACGTCGCGGACGATGCAGCGCCGGGGTGGATTGCAGGTCGGCTCAGGGCTTGGGCGGACCGGTCGGATAGTTCAGGAGTCCGTCCAGCAGCCAGAACGCCCCCGCGAAGAAGGCGGCAACGAAGAGGACGAAGGGCCAGTCGCCGGCGATCGTGACGAGGTAGAGAAGCCCGATCAGCGGAGGTCCGTAGCGCAGCGCCCGGGAGGCGACGATGAGCCCCGCCGGGAAAGCGCGGCCCCCGGTCTCCTCTCGCGCAACCCAGACGAGGATGGCGAAGTTGACCGCGAAGTAGATGCTCGCGAGCGTGATCGGAAGCAGCATCGCAGTATCAGAGTACCCGACCGACCGATGCAGTGGGGGCACGTGGAAGCCCCGGGGATTTCCGCTCCCCCGGGGCTTGGGCAGTCACGAACCGTACGTTTGTGGCGCGGTCGTCCGGGTCGTGCGTGACCGTCGGTGCATGCAGCGCACGTGCCAGAGGGCGACGGATGGGCGTGGCGTCAGGAACGGTCGCGCTGCTCCCCTGGGAGCGCGACCCATGCGGATCGTCGGGGATCGGACCCGTTCCGTGCTCGCCGGGACCCGGAAGTCATGCGGCCGGACGTGCCACGACCGCGGTCCCGGAAGGCGGGCCTCGCCTGGCGGGCGCCCTCGGAGATCCGCGTCGGACCGCGACGCGGGGCCACGTCCGGAGCCGGCTCCACCGTGATTCGCCGGCCGAGCAGCTGCTCGATCTCATGCAGCTGCGGGAGCTCCGCCTCCGACACGAGCGAGATGGCGATGCCGTCCGCTCCGGCGCGGCCGGTGCGCCCGATGCGGTGGACGTAGTCCTCCGCGTGGTGCGGCACGTCGTAGTTGAACACGTGGCTCACCGCCGGGATGTCCAGCCCGCGCGCCGCCACGTCGGAGGCGACCAGGAAGGTGAGGTCGCCCTTGCGGAAGTTCTCCAGCGTGCGCGTGCGCATCGACTGGTCGAGGTCGCCGTGGATCGGTGCGGCGTCGAAGCCGTGCGTCTTCAGCGACTTGGCGACGACATCGACCTCGGTCTTGCGGTTGCAGAAGACGATGGCGTTCTTGACGTCGGCCCGCGACATCAGCTCGCGCAGCGCGGTCCGCTTGGCCTTGGGGTCGGAGG
>JAHWJN010000176.1 GCA_019348395.1 Chloroflexota bacterium | reverse complement strand
CCGATGGAGGAGCTCGTGATCCTCGACGAGCAGAAGCGGCGGCATCCGCTCGGCGAGGTCGAGCAGGTGCTCGGGCTCGAGGAGCTGCGCGAGATGCAGACGGCGATCAAGGAGGTGTACGTCGACCAGGCGGTGGCCGAGTACATCGTCCGGCTGGTGAATGCGACGCGCGACCATCCCGACGTCTACCTCGGGGCGTCCCCGCGCGGGTCGCTGAACCTGTACCGCTCGACGCAGGCGTACGCGGCCCTGGCGGGGCGCGACTACGTCATCCCCGACGATGTGAAGCGGCTGGCGGTCGCGGTGCTGGCGCATCGGCTCATCGTCAAGAGCCAGGCGTCCCTGCGCGAGGTCGACCCGGAGCAGATCATCCGGGAAATCCTGGCCTCGGTGCCCGTGGGCGAGCTGGCGGCCGCGGCGGAGAGCGGCCAGGCGCGGATCACCTGATCGGCCGATGGGCCTGCTCAACCGGCACCTGCGGCTCCTGTTCGTCATCGTCGCGCTCGCGGTGGCGGCATTCAGCACCGGGATCGACTTCCTGTTCTTCCTGCTGTACCTGTGCCTGGCCGTCGGAGGCGGTGCCTGGCTCTATGCGCGCCGCGGGCTCACCGGTGTCCGGGCCGACTATCGCGTGCTGAACCCTCGCACCCACGTGGGCGAGGTCCTGCGGGCGATGTACCGGCTCGAGAACCATGACCGCTGGGCAAAGCCATGGATCGAGTGCTGGAACGACTCGACCCTGCCGCGCAGCCTTCCGGGTCGTGCCGTGGATCTGCCCGCGCGGTCGCGTCGTCAATGGCTGGCCAAGGTGACGCTGACGCGTCGCGGGACGTACCGCCTCGGCGCGCTGCGGGTGCGAACCGGCGACCCGTTCGGGCTGTTCGGCAGCGAGATGACGGTCGGCCAGTCGACGAGCGTGGTCGTCTTCCCCAAGGTCGTCCCGCTGCCCCACTGGCGCCTGCCCCCTGCGCCGATCGACGGGGCGACACCCATGCGCCGTCGCTTCGAGGCGGCCTCGACGCTGGTGAGCGGCGTCCGGCCCTACGTCCACGGCGACGCCATCAACCGCGTCCACTGGCGCTCCAGCGCGCGGCACGGCGAGCTCCATGTCAAGGAGTTCGACCTGGAACAGACGGCCGACGTCTGGATCGTGCTCGACCTCGATCGCGCGACGCACGCCGGAATCGGAACCGATGCATCGGTCGAGGCCGGCGTGACGATCGCCGCCTCCGTCGCACTCCGGACCCTCGGTGACAACCGGTCGGTGGCGATGACGGCATCCGCGCGCCGTATGCAGGTCCACCAGCCGGATCGCGGTCCGCGCGTCGAGCAGAAGCTGCTGCACCTGCTGGCGAACGTGCAGGCCGACGGGGCCACGCCGCTCGCCGAGGTGATGAACGGCACGATGACTCAGCTGCGACGCGGCATGACGCTGTGCCTTGTCACCGGCTCCACCGACCGAAGCTGGGTCCGCGCCCTGTCGGCGCTTCGCCGCCGCGGCGTGGCCGCCCTCGTCATCCTGCTCGACCGCGCCTCGTACATCGGCGTGGAGCCCGACGACCGGTCGCGCGCCGAGCTGGCCGCCGTCCGCCACGCGCTTGCCGAGTACGGCGTCGAGCACCGGCTCGTGCAGCGTGGCGATGACATCGCCGACGCGATCGGCGGACGGAGCCGCGCACGTGCCTGATTCGCGCGAGCGCGCCGCCACGGCACGCCCGGGGTGGCTCAGCCTCGGCCTGCTCATGGTCATGGCGCTGGCCCTCGCCTGGGCCGTGCAGGAGGCCGCCTGGCTGGAGCAGATGGACTATCTCGTCCCGGTCGTGCTGTGGGCGGTCGCCACCGGCGCGCTGCTCGGCTGGCTGCGCTGGTCCATCGTGGCTGTCCTGCCCCTGGCGGCGGTCGTCGGCACGGGGATCGTGATCTGGACCGTGGGCGGCGAGTACCACCCGGAGCTCGACCAGGCCGGCCGTGCCTTCGCGCTCCGGGCCGAGGCGGTGGACTGGACCATCACCGTGCTGCGCACCGGGTACCCGGCTGAGATGTCGCCGTACGCCATCGGCCTCGGCGCCCTCGGCTGGGTGACGACGTTCATGGCCGGCTTCACCGTCTACCGGTGACCACCGTCGACGCGATCATCCTGCTCGGAATCGCGCTGCTGACGAACATGTCGGCAACCTTCACGGATCTGTTCGGCTACCTGCTCCTGTTCGTCAGCGCCGCCATGCTGCTGTGGCTGCGCGCCGCCCTCGTGGAACGGGAGGGCGGCTGGCGTCGTCGCCGGGTCAACGAGGAGGGCGAGGTGCCGGCCGCGATCATGCGCTCCGGCATCCTCTTCGCGGCCGGCAGCATCCTGCTCGCATGGCTGCTGACCGGCGTCGCGGTCGCCGCACCGCTGACCGGCGCGTGGCGCAGCCTCGACGGGGTGTGGGACGGCGTGCGCGACCAGTTCGAGGGCGTCTTCGGGTCGCTCGAGAATCCGCAGTCGCGCATCACGGGCACCAGCTTCGGCAGCAGCTTCACCGTCCTCGGTGAGTGGCGCAGCAGTGACGCGGAGGCGCTGGTGCTGCATGCCAGCCGCCCGCTCTACCTGCGCACCACGACGTACGACACCTACACCGGCCGCGGGTGGGAGCGCACGGACGGTCCGAGCCGCGAGGTGCCGGCGGGGGAGCCCCTCTTCGGCGAGACGACACCGGAGCGACCGACGCGGGCGGAGGCGGTCCGCGTGGAGCGCATCGCCGTCGAGCTGCGCCAGACGATCGGACGCAACCTGTTCACCGCGGGCTCGCCGATCCGGGTGTTCGCGCCGAGCGTCGTGCATGAATCGGCCGGTCTGCCGGTCCTCGGAGGGATCGAGTCCGGCTCGCCGATCCGTACCGGCGAGGCGTACGAGATCGGTACGGCGATCTCGCAGGCGACCGAAGAGGAGCTG
>JAHWJN010000175.1 GCA_019348395.1 Chloroflexota bacterium | reverse complement strand
AGCTCGCCGTCGCCGCCGCCTTCGGTGACGAGGAGGTGCGCGACGCTGCACGCTGGATGATCTGGAGCGCATCGCAGGCGCTCGGCTGCGGTTCGGCCTCGATCCACGAGCTGTACCTGGCCCGCGGCCGGGGGGAGTTCGACCCGACGCGCTTCACGGTGCCGGCCATCAACGTCCGGGCCTCGACGTACTTGACCGCCCGGCAGGCGTTCGCCGCGGCCAGGGACCGAGACGCGGCCGCCGTCATCTTCGAGATCGCCAAGAGCGAGATGGCCTACACCGATCAGCGGCCGGCGGAGTACGCGGCCGTCGTCCTCGCTGCCGCCCTGCGCGAGGGCTGGCGCACGCCGGTCTTCCTCCAGGGCGATCACTTCCAGTTCAACCGCACGAAGTGGGCGACCGATCCGGGTCCCGAGCTCGACGGGATCAAGGACCTCACGCGCGAGGCGATCGGGGCCGGCTTCCTGAACGTCGACATCGACAGCTCCACCCTGGTCGACCTCGACCAGCCGACGGTCCCGGAGCAGCAGCGTGTCAACGCCGACAACACCGCCGAGCTGACCCGGCTCATCCGCGAGCTGCAGCCGGACGGCGTGACGATCAGCATCGGCGGCGAGATCGGCGAGGTGGGGAAGAGCAACTCCACCGAGGAGGAGCTGCGCGCCTATCTCGACGGCTACGCTCGGGCACTCGGCGACGGCATCCAGGGCCTCAGCAAGGTGAGCATCCAGACCGGCACCAGCCACGGTGGCGTGCCGATGGCGGACGGCTCGATCGCCGAGGTCAAGATCGACTTCGACACCCTCGACCGGCTCAGCCGCGTGGCACGCGAGGAGTACGGCCTGGCGGGCTGTGTCCAGCACGGTGCCTCGACGCTGCCGGACGATGCGTTCAACCACTTCCCGGAGCACGGCACCGCGGAGGTGCACCTGGCGACCGGGTTCCAGAACATCCTGTACGACGCGGGCGGACTTCCCGACGAGCTGCGCGCCGAGATGCTCGAGTGGTGCGCGACCAACTGCGCCGACGAGCGCAAGGACGGAGAGACCGACGAGCAGTTCCTGTACAAGACCCGCAAGAAGGCGATCGGGCCGTTCAAGCACCGGCTCTGGACGCTGCCCGACGATGCCGCCGCGGAGATCGCCGGTCACCTGCGTGACAAGTTCGGCCAGCTGTTCGATCAGCTCGGCATCGCCGGGACCCGCGAGCTGGTGAGCCGATACGTCACGCCGGTCGCCGTGCCACGCCCGAAGCCGGCGTCGCTCGGTGGTGCCGCGGCGGAGGCGGTGAGGGCCGGGGCATCCGTCTTCGAGGATGACGGCTCTGGCGAGTAACCTCACCGCCCCGCTCCGCGCGCTCATGCTGGTCCTTCTGCTCGCCGGTTGCTCGCTGCCGGGCGCGACGCCCGAATCGAACGAGGGCGGGATGGGACTGCCCCAGCAGCTCGATGGCGAGACCTATCCCGGGGACCGCCGGGCGATCAGCGCCGAGGTGGAGGTCGCCGACAACGGCTGCGCGTACCTCGTGGTGGATGGTGCGGCCCTGCTCGCCATCTGGCCGCGCGGCTCGGAGTCGTCGAGCCGGCCCGTCTCCCGGACGGCACCGAGCTGAGCGACGGCGACCGGGTCGAGGGGGCCGGCACCCTGCTGCCGTTCGGCGCGCTGCCGGGCGGGCCCGACGGCTACTGGGCCCACGTGACCGGATTCTGCGCCGGCGAAGCGCCGCGGGCCGTGGTGCTCGACGAGGTCAGCGCAGCCCGATGAGGCGCTGCAGCACCGGCTGATCGGCCAGCGCCACCAACCGTCGGGCGGCCGGCGGCGGGAGCTTGGACAGCGCCTCCAGCGCGCGCCCCATGTCTTCGGCCCCGAGCTCGCCGAGCATGTCCCACAGTCGCTCTACGGTCGCCGGCTCGAGGCGGTCCAGCGCGGCGAAGAGCTGCTCGATGGCCCGGGCCTCGCCGCGTACGAAGACCTCGACGCCGCGGTCGAAACGCTGCACGAAGGCGTGCAGGGCGCCAAGCCGCTCACTGAGCCGCGCCAGCTCCGGCTCGATACCGTCGGGTGCGGCCAGGCGCTCGGCCTGGTCGACGCAGGCGGCGATGAGCGGCAGCACCGGGTCGGTCTCGCGCTGCTTGCGCGCGGCGGCCACCCGACGGAACCACTCCCAGTGGTCACCGACCACCCGCCAGGCGGCCGCCGCCGGCCCGCGCTGCCCCGAGCGACGGGTGGCCCCGGCCCGCTCGATGAGCCCCCACTCCTCGCACTGCGCCAGCGCGAGGCTCGTGGCCCGGTGGCTCATTCCCAGCGCGCGCCGCACCTCGGGCTCGGAGAGCGGTCCATCGGAGACCAGGAGGTAGCCCTGGACCGTGGCGGTCGACGGCGCCACGCCCCACGAGGCACCGATGCGGCCCCATGCCACGGCGAAGGACCGACGCAGCTCTTCCGCACCGCTCGGCACGTCGCGCGCCTGAAACGTGCTACTCACAGCAGCATGATACGCGGGCGGTGTGGTGCCAGCGGGGCTGGCCGAACGGCGGCCGGGGGCTCCGTGGTGGCCGCTGGGGCGTCAGATGGCCAGCGTGGCTGGCGCCGTGGCGATGGAGGGTGGTTTCCTCGGTCGGGATGCCAGTCCGGCTGGCGTGCAACGGCGGCGCGGCGGCCTCCGGTTCCCTCCGGCGTCAGGTGGCCAGCGTGGCTGGCGCCAACGTCAATCGGGGGAGACGCCGAAGCCCCGGTCCGAGGACCGGGGCTTCGGGTCGCGGAGGAGGGACGTCAGTGGGCGCAGCCGCCGGCCTTCGCCGGCGAGCCATCGGTGTTGAAGCTGGAGCCGCAGGCGCAGCTGCTCACGGCGTTCGGATTGTTGATCGCGAAGCCGGACCCCATCAGGGAGTCGACGTAGTCGATCACGGCACCGTCGACATGAGATCGGACGAG
>JAHWJN010000174.1 GCA_019348395.1 Chloroflexota bacterium | reverse complement strand
GGCGGATCGGCCTTCATCTGCTCGCGGAGCAGCTCCTCGCGCGAGCGGCCGCCGCCGAGCGCCTTGGCGTCGAGCCCGCGCCACGCCTGGCACCAGCAGCCGGGCTCTCCGCTGACGCCGAGCAGCTCCACGACGTCGTCCCATCGATCGCTCGTGGCGGGAAGGACGCGGACCGATGCGGCGCTGGTCATCGGCCCACGATACCCGGCTACTCCTGGGTCTGGTGGACCGGCCCGGGGAGATCGGTCCCGCCGCCTGAGCGTCCACCGAGCGCGGCCGCCACGCCGAGCAGCGTCCAGAACAGCACCGAGCCGGCCGTCTCGGCCGTCATGAAGCCGTCGGTCACGACGTGGCCGGCGATGGCGGCGACGATGCACGCGCCGACGACGAGCGTGCGGCGGTCCACATCAGAAAGGCTGCGGGCCGCGCGCCAAACGACGAGGCCGATGATCGCCAGGTACGCCACCAACGCAGGCACGCCCGCCCCACCCGCGATGGCGAGGTAGTGGTTGTGCGGGCTCTCGGGCCGGTACTTGCGCCAGACCCTTGCGCGGTCCGGTTCGATCACGGTATCCCGGTAGTCGTCGAAGAGCAGGGGATAGGTCTCCTGTCCGGCACCCACTACCGCGTGGTCGGCGACGATCGCCAGACCGACGGCCCACTGGTCGAGGTGGGCGCTGGTCGACGCCTCCTCCACCTCCCCCGGCCGGACGATGCGGTCCAGGGCACGCTCGGCGCCGTCGCGCAGATCCGGCACCCCCAGCACCAGCGTGCCGCCCACGATCGCAGCGGCGCCGACGATGGCGATCGCGTGCCGGCTGATGACCTCACGGCGACGTCGCCACAGCAGCGCCAGCAGGGCGGCGGCGGCGACCCCTGCACCGAGGAAGCCGCCGCGGCTGAGGGTGAATGCGAGCGCGACGAGCTGGAGGACGACGAGCCCGGTGATGAGCACCTGCACGGCTAGGTGGCGTCGGATGCCGAGGGCGAGCGTCAGCGGGACGGCCAGAACCAGGTAGGCGGCCAGCGCGTTTGCCTGTCCGATGGTGGAGAAGACGCGCTCGTGATCTCCGGTCCAGATGGGATCCAGGTCGGCGCCCTGGATGACGGCGTAGGTTGATACGACGGCCGCGCCGATCGCGCAGGCGCCGAGCAGCAGGGACTGCCGCCTCGGGCCCCGGACCGTGGCCCAGCCAGCGAGCAGGTAGACGACATAGGCCATGGTGGTGCCGAGACCCTGGAACTGGCGCGGTTCGCCGATGAGCGAATGTCGCGGGTCGATCGACAGGGCCCCCGCGAGCACATTCCATCCAGCGAAGACTGCGACCGCCCATGCCAGGGGACTCCAGCGAAGGTCGCGCAGCCGGTACCCGGACGCAATCCATCGGGCCCCGAGCAGCACGAGCAGGAGCGTCGCCAGACCGACGGCCACGACGGTCCTCGGCATGGCGAAGACGTCGGAGGTGGCGATCGAGAAGGTGACCGGGATCGCCACCACGGCCGTGAGCAGGACGCCAAAGGCCGCCGCGTCGGCGCGCTGCGCGATCCACGCCCCGGCCGCTGGCGGCGTGGTGGCGGTGGCGCGAGCCGGTGCGGGCGATCGGCGTTGAACTTCGGCGGTCACTGCGCTCCTCGAGAGTCGGTGGGGAGATCGAACGTCGGTTCGGTTCGAGAAAGCAGGTGGCGTGCCGATGTACGCCGGTCAGGCCCCCCGTCCCGCAGGCTCAGCCGCCGGACTGGATGAGCGCCAGCACGTTGCCCGCGGGGTCGGTGATCCAGGCGATGGGAGGCCCGAACCCGCGCATGATCCCGCGATCGTCCTGGGCGAACCCCTCGTATCGCTGGAACGCCACGCCGTGGCCGCTGAGCTCGTCGACTGACGCCTCGATGTCATCGACCTCGAAGTTCAGCACCGTGAACGTCGCCGGCGCATGGTCCTCCTTCGGGTAGATCAGGACGCGCTGATTGCCGGCGAGGTCGAGCATGAGCATCCCGTTCTCCTCGGTCACGGTCAGCCCGAGCGTGCCCTCGTAGAAGCTCCTGGCGGCTGCGATGTCATCGGCCGAGAAGCTCGAAAAGGCCGGGCGGTCGCTGAGCATGATGACTCTCCTGTAGGTGGCGTCGAATGTCGTTGGTAACGATCACGGTGGTGGGCGGATCTCATCGGTGTGGCAGCACGGGGCAGCGCAGGACATCGGCGGCGGAGAGCCTTCGTGCACTGCCTCACGTCATGGATACTGCGCTCATGGCGAGTGATGTGCGCGGTGAGCTGAGGACGGTCGGCATCGCCGCGCTGCTCGTGTCGCTGAGCGTCGGCCTTATCAGCAATGTCGTCTTCTTCGCGGCGTTCGACTTTCGCATGGATTGGTTCCGGGAGCCGACCAGGCTGCTGGGCGCCGGCTCGGACGCGGCGGAGCTGCTGCGGTGGGCCGCCGTGCTAGACCTCATCGGCTACTACCTGGCCAGCGCGGTGCTGGCCTACGTGCTGTGGCGGATGCTGCGCCCGCGAAACGCGACCGTGGCCGATCTCTCCATGCTGGGCGGCATCAGCTTCGCCGTGGCGGGCGGAAGTGCTGCCGCGGTGCTCGCCATGGTGGGGCCGATGCTGCTGCACGACCATGCCGCCGCCACCTCGGCCTCCGACCAGGCGGCGATCGCGGTGCAGTTCCGCGTCCTGTTCGAGCTAGTGTGGCGGTCGATCTGGCAGCTCGTCGACGGCATCTTCGTCGCTGCCTGGTGGCTCGGTATCGCCCTGCTGGTGCGACGCGATCAGCTGGCCCTGTGGCGGCTCACGTTGACCCTGGCGGTCGTCGGGGTGGTCGGAGCGATCCTCAACCTGCTGGGCCTCGGGCTTGGGCGCGACATCGCGCTGGGCGTCGTGTTCATTCTCTGGACGGCGTGGTGGATCTGGCTTCTCGTCCTGCTGAGGCGTGGAAGCCCTCCGTTCAGCGACC
>JAHWJN010000173.1 GCA_019348395.1 Chloroflexota bacterium | reverse complement strand
CATCGTCGGGACACCCACCTTCGGCAAGAACACTGTTCAGATCTGGAACGACCTGCCCAATGGCGGGGGGCTGCGGCTGACGACCGACCGCTGGTTCACCCCGGGCCACAACTCGGTGGCCCCAGGTGGCGTCCAGCCGGACGTGGTCGTCGAGGCGCCCGACGATCCGGCCTCCGAGGCCGATCCACAGCTGGACCGCGCGCTCGAGATCGTCCGCGGCGGCTGAGGCTCGGCTCAGCCCGCCGACAGGATTCGCAGGTAGAGATCGGGATCCACGTTCCCGCCCGAGACGACGATCGCGCGGGCCTCATCGCCGGGCTCGCGCGGTGCGGCCCCCGACAGCTCGGCAGCCATCGTCGCCGCACCCGAGGGCTCGACCACCAGCCGGCCACGCGCGGCGAGCTGACGCATCGCGTCGCCGATCTCGTCTTCGCTGACGGTCACGATCTCATCCAGGTACCGTCGCAGGTGCTCGAACGGAAGCGCGCCCAGCGAGTTCGTGCGCAACCCGTCGGCCATGGTGCGGCCGGTGCGGTCTGCGCTCCAGGTGCGCAGCTCGCCCGCCTCGAGCGAATCCTTCGCATCGGCCGCCAGCTCGGGCTCGACTCCGATGACTCGCGCGGTCGGCGTGAGCGCCTTCACCGCGGTCGCCACGCCGGACGAGAGTCCCCCTCCCGAGACCGGGACCAGCACGCTGGTGACCTGTGGGAGGTCCTCCACGATCTCGAGCCCGCACGTGCCCTGGCCGGCGATGATGGCCGGGTCGTCGTACGGCTCGACCATGACCAGGCCGCGCTCGGTGACGAGCTCGAGCGCCCTGCGGTGCCGATCCTCGCTGTCGTTGCCGGTGAACACGATCTCCGCGCCATCACGCTCGACGCCGGCAACCTTCACCCGCGGCGCGTTCTCGGGCATGCAGATCACCGCCGTGATGCCGAGCAGGCGGGCCGAGCGCGCCACCGCCTGGGCATGGTTGCCGGACGAGTAGGTCACCACGCCCCGCTCGCGCTCCTCCGGGAGGAGCGAGGCGATCCGTACGCACCGCGGATCTTGAATGCGCCGATCGGCTGCAGGGACTCCGCCTTGATCCAGGTGCGCTCGTCCCACCGCAGCAGTGGCGTTCTCACGGCCACGCCCCGGAGCAAATTCGCCGCCGCGCGGATGTCCTCGATGGTGACGAGCTGTGGTGGCGTCGTCATGCGCAGGCCATGCAGTTCACGGAAGCGTCAGGGCCTCGCACCCCTGTTCGGTGAAGACCAGCTCCGGGTCTTCGTCATCCGCGACGGGTTCGAGCGAGTCGCACGCGAGCCGCTCCCATCGCCCCGACCCGAGTGCGTCGAGGGTCGAATCCACGAAGATCTCGATGAAGCCGTTGGCGTGCACCCGCAGATAGCGTGTCGTCGTGTCGCCGTCCGCCGTGGTGAAGCGCGAGATCAGCTCGGCCTCCTCACCCTCCTCCCAGGCGGCCAGCAGGCAACGGCGCGCGTCGCCGTCCATGCCACCTTCATCCGTCACCAGTTCGACGCCGCACGCCGGCAGGGGGCGACGGTCGGTCACCCACTCCGGTGTTCCCGGCACGAGCGCGCATCCGGCGAGAAGCGCCGTTACGGCCAGAAGCGATGCGATGGGGCTGTTCATCGCGTCGGTCCGCCGGGACGCCGGGCGACGAAGACGTACTCGCGCGACTCCTCGCCGAACGGCTCGCCGGAGAAGCCACCGTACAGGGCTTCGAGCTCGAGACCGGCGACATCGATGAGGCCGAGCCACTCGTTCTTCGTCGCCCACCACAGGGAGCTCGTCGCGCCGTTGTCCATGACGATGTCGAGCCGGTTCTCGGGCGCGGTGTATCGGACCGTGTGGGGCACCGGGCCGTCCACGCGAACGCCGTCCGCCTTCGCCGCGTACTGGTGGTCGAAGACGAACGCGTTCCAGGCGAAGCGGCCGCCGGGTGTGAGCGCCGCCGCGACACGCTCGAAGACGAGCCGTCGGTCCGCCCACGTCGGAAGGTGCAGCAACGAACGGAACGGGCAGTAGATGAGGGCTGCTGGCTCGTCGAGCGCAAGGTCGCGTATGTCGGCCGGGCGAAGATCGAGCTCGACGCCGGCATCTGCCGCCGCCCGCTCCGCCTGGGCGAGCATCGCCGGCGATCGGTCGATGCCGATGACGCGGCGTCCAGTGGCACGAGCCACGGGGACCGCCACCCTGCCATTGCCGACGGCGAGCTCGACGATCGGACCGTTGGCCTCCAGGGCGAGGCCGACATAGAACGGGATGTCGGCGGTCATGTGGGCCGACCACTCGCCGTATCGCTCGGCGTACGCCTCGTCCCACGTGCCGTGTTCGGTCACCGCAGCCTCAGTAGGCCCGGGCCCACGTGGCGGTGTCGACCCCTGGCTTGCCGCAGTGGACGCAGGGGGCGCCCGGGTCGGTCACGTCCATCGGCAAGAAGCGGATGGTGGCCTTCGTCCTGGTCGCGATCTCCGCCTCGCACGTCCCCTCGCCGCACCAGGCCCCGACCCAGAACCCCCCGCGCTCCTCGACGCCCGAGGCGAACTCGTCGAACGAGGCGATCTCGTGGGTATTCGCATCGCGGTAGGCGAGGGCATCGGCGAACAGGTCGCGCTGGATCGATGCCAGGCGATCCGCCATGCCACTGACCACCTGGTCGAGCGCCACGGTCTCCTTGTCACCGCCGAGGCGGCTGGCGAGGACGACCTGGTTCGCCGCGACGTCCCGGGGGCCGAGCTCGATCCGGACCGGCACGCCCTTCAGCTCCCACTCGGCGAACTTGTAGCCGGGGCGGTGCTGGTCCCGGTCGTCGAGCCGAACACGGACCCCGGCCGTCGCCAGGTCCGCGCGCAGCTGCTCCGCGACGCCGCCGACCCAGGTTCGCTCCTCGTCCGAGCGATAGATCGGCACGATCACGACCTGCACCGGCGCCAGCGCCGGCGGCA
>JAHWJN010000172.1 GCA_019348395.1 Chloroflexota bacterium | reverse complement strand
CGATTTCGCCGACCAGCTCGCCGGACATCGTCTCGAACTCGAAGTCCATTCGACCCGAGAGGGGCTCCATGTTCCCGCCGGTCACGCTCGCCCGGTGATCACGCCACACCACGCCGCACAGCACGTGGAGCGCCGAGTGGGTGCGCATGAGCCGATGACGCCGCTCCCAGTCGATCTCGGCGGTCACCTGCGTGTCGATGGCAGGCAGCTCCTCGTTCTCGGCGACCGTGTGCCAGATGTCCTCGCCACGCTTCTTCGCGCCGATCACCCGCCACGAGCCTCCGGCCGGGCTCACCAGGCGACCGATGTCCGCGGGCTGTCCGCCGCCACCGGGATAGAAGACGGTCCGGTCGAGCAGGACCGCATGCGCATCGGCATCGACCTCGACCACGACCCCATCGACGGATCGGGCGTAGGCATCGGTGTAGCAGAGGTTCTCGCTCACACCCGCAGGGTAGCCCCGCAGGCGGCACTTCCGCTCAGTTGAGTTGCGGCGGCTGCTCCGTGGCTTCACCCGCAGCGAGCGACCTGCCGGTGCGGGCGAGCGCAGCCGTTCGCCTCCCGACCTCGAGCTTGCCGTACACGTTCTCGAGATGCTTCTTCACGGTTGCCGGGGAGATCCAGAGGCGTCGGGGATCTCGGCGTTCGTCGCGCCGCCGGCCAGCAGATCGAGTACCTCGTTTTCGCGCGGGGACAGCGCCCGGCCGATCCTTGCCCGAGCCAAAAGGGGAACGCATCCAATGTTCACCATGTCCCGTATCCGCACGAAGTCGCCGCGCGCCGCCGTCGCGAGCCTCGGCCTGGTCGTCGCCCTCATCGCAGGCCTCGCACTGATCGCCGCCACCATCCTTATCGGCCCGACCACGGCCGCCCACGCCGTCCACCCCGAAGTGCTCACCGGGCGCGCAGTGTTCACGGACGACGTGAGCATCCAGATCCGAAACAAGCTTGACGGGAAGGGCACGACGGTCCTGAACATGCCGGATGCGTCGCGCACGCTGGTGGCGAAGTTCACCGTGCAGCCCGGTGGGCAGTTTGTATGGCACACATCCAGGTCCGGTAATCGTGAACATCCAGCACGGAACTCTGATCTACACCCTGGCGAGCGACTGCATCGACCGGAGCTATCCGGCCGGCACCGCGTTCATCGATCCGGGCGGCGCGAATGTCCACAAGGCGCACAACCCGAGCGACTCGGTCGTGGGGCGGCAGTGACTGGAATTCTGTGCGCCAGGGGGCGCATTAGCCGGTCATTCGGGCGACAGCCGAGTGCTCCCACGCTCGAATCGGGCCGGGCGATGGGTGAGTGGCCGGGTAATGTGCCGCGGGGGGCGCAGATTGCGAGTCAGAGTGCAACGGCCCGCAGGATGCACCCATGGCGTGCAGATCTGCGAGTCGGGGACCGGCCCGCAACGGGTCTGGCCCATGGCACCATGCGCGCCATGACTTCGACTTTCTCCCAGGCCGCCGACGCCTTCTTCGTCGACTTCTTCAGGCACTACCCGGTCCACGCCACCGAGGCCGGCAACCACGAGCACGACGACCGCTGGCCGGATCTGACCGATGCCGGCAGCGCCGAGCGCGTCGCCTGGCTGACCAACCAGCGGGCGCAACTCGACGCCATGGACGGGCTGTCACGGGAGGAGGAGATCGACCGGCGCGTGCTGCGTGCCACGATCGACGAGCTGATCTTCGAGGAGGAGGAGCTCGACGAGGCCTCGTGGAGCCCGATCACCTACAGCTACCTGCTCGGCGGCGGGCTGTTCGCGCTCCTGTCGCGTGAGTTCGCGCCGCTCGAGGAACGACTTGCCAGCGCCGCGGGCCGCATGGAGGGCATTGCGGCCGCACTCGAGCAGGCGCGCGCCAACCTGACGTCGGGACGCGGCCGAGCCGTGGCCGGCTTCCACACCGAGAAGACGATCGCGACCGTGCCCGGCGTGGCCGACCTGTGCCGGACGGCGACCGAGATGGCCGCGGACGTCGACACGGATCTGCGGACCCGCGTCGAGGCAGCGGCGGGCACAGCGGTCGAGGCCGTCGACGCCTTCGTCGCCTGGCTCCGTGACGAGCTGCTGGCGAGCGCCGGCGGCGACTTCCGCCTGGGCCGCGAGCTCTACGAGCGCAAGTTCCACCACGCGCTGAAGGCGACGATCACACCAGCCGAGCTCGAGCGGCGGGCGGCGGCAGCCTACGACGAGGTGCGCGCCGAGATGCTGCGCCTGGCGAAGGACGGGTGGTCGACCTGGATCGGCGACGAGCCGATGCCGGACGATCCCGACACCCTCACGCGCCGTGCGCTCGATGCCATCGCGGTGGAGCATCCGACGGCCGACGAGCTGCTCGACTTCTGCCGCGAGGAGCATCGGCGCATCGAGGCGTTCATCCGCGAACGCGACCTGATCGGCCTGGCCGAGGAGCCGCTCCAGATCATCTGGACACCACCGTTCCTGCGCGCCTTCGGCGGCGCCATGCTGATCCCGCCCGGGCCGCTCGACAAGGGTCTCGACAGCTTCTTCGCGATCACCCCGCCGCCGGAGGACTGGACCGATGACCAGGTCGAGTCGATGCTCCGCGAGTACAACGCTCGCAGCCTGCGCATCCTCACCATCCACGAGGCCGTGCCGGGGCACTACCTGCAGCTGGCCTGGTCGAACCGATGCGACTCGCTCGTCCGCGCCGTCTTCGGCTCCGGCGTGTTCGCCGAGGGCTGGGCGGTGTACGTCACCCAGGTGATGATGGACGTCGGCTACGGCGCCGATGACCCGGCGCTCCTCCTCGCTCATTGGAAGTACTACCTGCGCGCCATCACCAACACGCTGATGGACATCCGGATCCACACCGGCACGATGACCGAGGCCGACGCGATGGAGATGATGGTCGACGGCGGCTTCCAGGAGCGCTCCGAGGCCACCGAAAAGTGGAATCGCGCCCGCCTGTCCTCCACGCAGCTGTGCTCCTACTTC
>JAHWJN010000171.1 GCA_019348395.1 Chloroflexota bacterium | reverse complement strand
TCGAGGTTGATCGGGATCGGCACCAGCATGTCGTCGACCGACGCGAGGACCCGGTGCTCGTACGGGCGCCAGGCGGTGAACTGCGACAGGTAGGCGAACACCGCGTCCGAGTTGGTGTGGAAGATGTGCGGCCCGTAGCGGTGAACGAGGTTTCCCGCGGCATCGACCTCGTCGTAGGCATTGCCGCCGATGTGCGTCCGGCGGTCGACCACGAGCACGCGGTGTCCCGCGGTGGCGAGGCGCTCGGCGCAGACCGAGCCGGCGAACCCCGCGCCGACGACCAGGAAGTCGTACGGCGCCGCGTGCGGGTCGAGGTCAGCGGCGGATGTCGGGAAGTCGTCGAGCATGCGGGCGACAAAAGCGGCGCCCGTGCCGAACTCCCCGAAATTCGCGTCCGGCGGAATATCGGTCAGCGTGGCACCGCGCCTGCGTCTGGCGCCGCCAGCCCGGTCGCGTGTGCCGGCCTGCGAAGAGGGGGACCTCGATGGACCTGGTGGCGCTCTCGCACCTTCGCTGGGACTTCGTATACCAGCGGCCGCAGCACCTGCTGAGCCGCGCCGCCCGGCGCCACCGCGTGCTGTTCGTCGAGGAGCCCGTCGAGGCCGAGGCGTTCGACCTCCCGAGCCGCGAGGTCCTACCGAACCGCAGCGTCGTGACGCCGACCGTTCCTCACGGCACCGATCCCGCCGCCTCGGCACTCTGGCTGGCCGAGGAGCTGTCGAAGCTCGTCGGGGGCTGGCGGCGTGGGGAGCTGGCTGTGTGGCACTACGCGGTGATGGCCGAGCCGATCAGCCGCGGGCTCGATGCATCGGTCGTCGTCTACGACTGCATGGACGAGCTCAGCCTGTTCCGCGGCGCGCCGCCCGACCTGGTCGAACGGGAGCGCGCGCTGCTGGGGCGGGCCGACCTCGTCTTCACCGGCGGGCACAGCCTGTGGGAGGCGAAGCGGGATCTGCACCCCGGCGTCCACGCGTTTCCCAGCCGCGTCGACGTGCCGCACTTCTCGCGCGCCCGGCGAGAGCAGGAGGAGCCTGCGGCCCTCCGCGGTATCCCCCACCCGCGGCTGGTGTACGCGGGCGTGATCGACGAGCGCATCGACCTGCCGCTGCTGGCGTCCGTGGCCGCCTCCGGCGTGGGCGAGGTCGTCCTGGTCGGGCCCACGGCGAAGATCGATCCGGACGAGGTGCCCTCCGGGCCGGGCCTTCATCGGCTCGGCATGCAGCCCTACGAGGCGCTGCCGGCGCTGTTCTCGCACGCGAGCGTCGGACTCATGCCGTTCGCGCTCAACGAGTCCACCAGGTTCATCTCGCCGACGAAGACGCCGGAGTACCTGGCGGCCGGACTCCCGGTGGTTTCGACGCCGATCCGCGACGTGGTGCGCGACTACGCGGCCCTGCCCGACACGGTGCGGATCGCGGACGGGCCGCGCGCGTTCGTCGAGGCGTGCGAGGACCTCCTCCGTCGACGCCCCTCCATGGCGGCCGCGGATCGGCTGCTGGCCACCATGTCATGGGACGTGACGTGGGAGGCGATGGAGCGGCTGATGGAGCGGTCCGCGCGTGGGCGCGACGCTGCCTGACCTCCTCGGGAGCTGGTTCATCGCCGGAATCGAGGGCGCGAGCCAGGTGCGGCCCGACGGCCGCCGGCTCGACATGGTGGCCCGGACCGACCATGACCGGTTCGCCGACGCGGACTATGCGCGACTGCGGGACGTCGGGATCGGCGCGGCCCGCGAGTCGCTCCGCTGGCACCTGGTCGAGCGCCAGCCGGGCCGGTACGACTGGTCGGCGGAGGAGCGGCGCGTCGATGCGGCAGCGGCCGCCGGCATCACGGTCGTCTGGGGGCTCTGCCACTTCGGCTGGCCGGCGCACGTCCATCCGTTTCGGCCCGACTTCCCGGACCGATTCGCGGCGTGGGCGGCCGCGGCCGCCCGGTTCATCGGCTCCCGGCAGAGTGGGCCGTACTGGTTCGCGCCGCAGAACGAGATCTCGTTCCTGGCATGGGCGGGCGGTGGCGTCGGGTACCTGAATCCCTTCTACCTCGACCGCGCCGCGGAGCTGAAGCGACAGCTCGCACGGGCGACGATCCTGGCCATCGATGCGATCAGGGCCGAGCTGCCGTCGGCGCGCATGCTCCATCCCGAGCCGCTGATCCACGTCGTGGCCGACCCGCTGGTCCCCTATGCGCCGCGCCGTGCGGCGGAGGCCACCGAGGCGCAGTTCGAGGCCTGGGACATGCTCGCCGGGCGCCTGGCGCCCGAGCTGGGCGGATCGGAGGCCCACCTCGACGTGCTGGGACCCAACTACTACCCGTACAACCAGTGGACGACCGAGGGTCGACGACTGCCGCTCGACTCTCCGTTGCGCGTCCCGCTGTCCGGGCTGCTGGCGGCGCTGCATCGGCGGTATGGTCGGCCGATCGTCATCGCGGAGACCGGCGCGGAGGACGCAGCGCGCGCGCCCTGGCTGCGACTGGTCGGCTCAGAGGTCGCCCTCGCGCGCACGTGGGGCGTTCCCGTGGAGGGAATCTGCCTCTACCCGATCCTGAACCATCCGGGCTGGGACGACGACCGGCACTGCCACAACGGCCTCTGGGACTATGCCGATGCGCGGGGACATCGGGCGACCTATCGTCCGCTGGCCGACGAGATGCGAAGATGGATCATGGACCCGAGTCCAAACTTGCACCCCGGTCGGGGCACCGATCGTGCAAGGGTCGGCCGCATGGGGAACCACGGCCGGCTCCAGCTTGCGATCGCCGTCATCCTGGCCAGCACCAGGGCGGCGGTCGAATCGCACCGCCGGGCTCGGGAATCGGGCCTGGTGCGGGCCACCGCGGAACGCGGCCTAGCGCTGATCGACGAGCTCGGCGCACGCCTGCCCGACGACGTGCCGGCCGAGATCAGCCGCCTCCATGCCGCGGCTCGCGACGAGCTGGTGGCGCTCGTCGGCGCGCCCGAGTAGCGCATCCGAGTC
>JAHWJN010000170.1 GCA_019348395.1 Chloroflexota bacterium | reverse complement strand
GGACCAAGGTACTGCGCATCCCGCGTGTAAAAGCCTTGACGGGAGGCGCGCGCCCTGTATAGTGGCGCCCTGTGGTTCCAAATGGGGCCATGTGGGGAGAAGTGGTGAAGTACAGGCGCGATGGATCGAACCTCCTTCCTGACCGGCGAATTCCGGCATGCGCTGGACGACCGCGGCCGCGTCGCGGTCCCGATGCGTCTGCGGCCGCGCCTGGCACAGGGGGCGACGCTGGCCCGATGGCTGGACGGATGCCTGGCGATCTTTCCTGCCGACACCTGGGAGGACCTCGCGGCGAGGATCCAGGCGCTTCCCACGACCAACGCGGCCGCTCGACAGTTCGGCCGCTTCATGAGCTCGGGCGCGGTCGAGGTGGAGCTCGACCGGCAGGGACGCGTCCTCGTCCCGAGCTATCTGCGCGAGTACGCCGATCTGACCGCGGGCGAGGTGGTCGTGGTCGGCGCGCTGAACCGGCTCGAGATCTGGGCGCCGACACGGTGGCAGCCGTATCGGTCGCAGATCGAGGACGAGCCGGAGGCGCTCGCCGAACACCTCGCCGACCTGGGCATCTGACGGTGTCCCGGGAATTGATGCGTCTCCGGGCCGCTCGGCCCGCCGTCCGACACACGAGGTGCAACGCCACATGGGAGAAGGGCACCTGCCGGTCCTGGTCGACGAGGTTCTCGCCTCGCTGGCCGTCGGGCCCGGCAGCTCCGTGGCTGATTGCACAGTCGGCGGCGGTGGGCACGCCGAGCGGCTGCTGGAGACCGCGTCTCCGGGTGGCCGCCTGCTCGGCATCGATGCCGATCGGGCGGCCATCGCGGAGGCGGAACGCGTCCTGGCCCGCTTCGGCGACCGCGTCGTTCTGCGCCACGCGAACTTCGAGTCGATCTACGACACCGCGACCGATGCCGGCTTCGTGCCGCTGGACGCCGTCCTCTTCGACCTCGGTCTCAGCAGCTACCAGCTCGCCGATCCCGACCGGGGATTCAGCTTTGCGGCCCCCGGGCCGCCGGACATGAGATTCGATGAAACGAGTGGTCTATCGGCCCTTGAGCTCATCGAGCGCTCCTCGGAGCGAGAGCTCGCTGGAATCATCGCGACGTTTGGTGAAGAGCGCCGTGCGGGCCGCATCGCGAAGGCGATCGTGGCGGCGCGTACGGCGGGTCGGATCATGACCGCGGCCGAGCTGGCGGCGATCGTGGAGTCGGTCGCTCCATCGCGCCACGGCCCCGGCGCCCGGATCCATCCGGCCACTCGCACCTTCCAGGCCCTGCGCATCGCGGTCAACCGCGAGATCGAGGTGCTCTCCGCCGGGCTGGCGGGTGCGCTGGCAGCGCTCGGTCCCGGCGGCCGCATGGCCGTCATCAGCTACCACAGCCTCGAGGACCGGATCGTCAAGCGGTTCGTCGCGCGCGAGAGCCGCGACTGCATCGAGGAGCCCCTGCCCCCGGCCTGCACCTGCGGCCACCGCGCACAGCTGCGCGCGGTCACCAAGGGCGTGATCACCCCCGGCCCCGACGAGGTCCGGCGGAACCGCCGCGCGCGCAGCGCGAAGCTGCGCGTCGCCGAAAAGCTCGATGGACGAGCCCAAGGAGGAGGGTGAGATGAGCAAGGGACGTTCCCGTCACCAGTCGAGCCGGCGCCGGATGTACTCCGCCCGCCAGCGCGAGCTTCGCGAGCGCCGCAGCCGCGCCGCCAGCGAGGAGCGCTACTGGCTGAGTGACGAGGTCGCCGCGATCGAGATCGAGGAGAGCCTCGACTTCGAAGCCCCGGTGGCATTCGGCATCGCCGCGCGCCGCCGAGCCCCGGCGGCGTAGGAAAGGACGGCGAGCATGGCGGTCATCGGCGCACGCCCGGCCACCGGACCGTGGTTCCTCGGTCCGCTCGGTCGGCGCGGCCGCCCGCGCCCTCGGCCCCGAACACGGCCCCAGCAGCGGCGCGGTCGGGGCAGCGTTGTCATGCGACGCATGGAGCGGCGGCTCGACGTGCGGCCGGTGCTCGTGGCGATCGTGGTCGCCGCGGCGCTCGCCTTCTTCTACCTGAGCCAGTCGACGCGTGTTGCGGCGACCGGCTACGAGATCGGCGCGCTCGGAGCCAGGCTGGCCGAGGCGCGTGCCGACCAGCAGCAGCTGATCTGGGCGATCGGACAGGCCCGCTCACCCGCCGAGATCACGAAGCGAGCGGAGCGAGGGTTGCGCCTCGTCCCGCTCGAGCAGGGCGCCGTCATGTACGCGACGGTGCCGGGTTCCGATTCCGATTGACCTAGTCCCGCGGCCGCGTGGCGGCCGTTCCATGGAGACGCGCTGAATGCTGGCCAGGACCGACAGTCGTGCCCGCGCACTGGTCCTCCTCCTCGTCGTGACGGTCGTCGCGACGGGGATCGGCGCACGCCTGGTGTGGTGGCAGGTCGTCCAGGCGCCGCACCTCTCCGTAATGGCCCAGCGGCAGCTGGCGCAGCACGAGGAGCTGCCGGCCGAGCGCGGTGAGATCACCGACGTCAACGGTGAGCTGCTGGCGACCTCGGTCGAGCTGCAGTCGGTCTTCGCCACGCCGCCCACGATCCGCGACATCGAGGCGACCGCCGAGGCGGTGGCGCCGATCCTCGACCTGCCGGTCGAGCGAGTCCGCGAGCGCATCGAGAGCGACGCAGCCTGGGTCTGGCTCAAGCGACGCGTCACGCCGGAGACGGCGAAGCAGCTGCGCGAGCTCGACCTGCGGGGCGTCGGGATGCTGCCGGAGACCAAGCGCGTGTATCCCGTCCAGGGGGTGGCCCGGGACACGACCATCGCCGCCCAGCTGATCGGGTTCGTCGACGTCGAGGGGCGCGGGCAGTACGGCGTGGAGGGTCGGGAGAACAGCCTGCTGGCCGGCGCGCCCGGCCGGGTGACGGCCCAGGAGGACGTGATCGGACGCCGCATCGCCGACTCGGCGACCCTCCTGACCGAGCCGGTCGATGGCGCCGACCTTCGTCTCACGATCGACGTCGGCGTGCAGCACCT
>JAHWJN010000016.1 GCA_019348395.1 Chloroflexota bacterium | reverse complement strand
TGGAGGCGCTCGCGGTCGCCCGCGCCGAGGGGCGGGCGACCTACCTCCTCACCGGTCTCGACGGCGAGCGTCGTCGTCTCAGCGCCACGGAGGCCGGTGCGCTCGGGGAACGCGCGGCCAGGGCCGTGGCGCATGGTCGCCCGGCACTCATCGGCGAGACCATCCTTGATCCGATCCTTCCGCCGCTGCACCTGGTGGTCTGCGGCGCCGGGCCCGATGCCGCACCGCTCGTGGCAGCGGCCATCCGCCAGGGCTGGCGCGTGGACGTGGTCGACCCGCGCCGTTCATGGCTCCGCCCCGAGCGCTTTCCGGGAGCGCGGCTGCTTGATGCCGAGCCCGTCGACGCTGCGGAGGCGACTGCGGCGGGGGAGTGGACCGCGGTGGTGATCATGAGCCACGATTACCTCCGCGACGCCGCCTTCATGGGCAGCTTCCTCGGTCGCGGCGTCACCTACCTGGGTGTCCTCGGCCCCCGTGATCGTACCGAGCGCCTGCTCGCCGAGCTCCCCGATCCGCCGGCGGACGACCTGTCGGTGCTCCATGCGCCCGCCGGCCTGGATCTCGGGGCCGACGGCGCGGAGCAGGTCGCCACCTCGATCGTCGCCGAGATCCTGGCGGTGCTCCACGGCCGCTCGGGTGGCCACCTTCGCGACCGCCCCGGCCCGATCCACGGGTAGGCGCGTGTCGCTGCATGTGTCAGATGTCGCGTGGAGCGCCGCTCGCGAGGCGTATGGAAGCCACAGGTGACACCGGTGCGCACGAAGCGCCTGCGCAGCTGTCGCCCACGAGTGCCCGCGACACCTGTAGCTGCCGAACCGCACCGGAGTCGCGCCTCGTGCGCGATCGGGCACATGTAGCGACATCGGTCGCGCGGCCTGGCGGCTATCCGCCGATGTAGCTCATCTCGACCTTGGGCAGGTCGACGGTGTCGAGCGTCCGCAGCTCCGAGTATCGGTCCGTTCGGCCGGTCCAGATGCCACGTAGGCAGTCCGTCACGGCGTCGTCCGATGCGCCGGAGCGCAGCAGCGGGCGGAGGTCGTGGCCGGCCGTCGCGAACAGGCAGGTGTAGATGGAGCCATCGGCCGACAGGCGGGCACGCGTGCAGTCGCCGCAGAACGGCTGCGTCACGCTGCTGATGACCCCGATCTCGCCCGCCCCGTCGCGGTAGCGCCAGCGCTGGGCCACCTCGCCGCGGTAGTCGGGATCGATCGGCTCCAGCGGCCAGCGCGCGTCGATCCTCGACAGGATCTCGCCGGCCGGCACCACGTCGTCCAGGCGCCAGCCGTTCGTGTGACCGACGTCCATGTACTCGATGAAGCGCACCGTCGTCTCGGTCCCGCGGAAGCGCTCGGCCAGGTCGAGCACGGCGTGCTCGTTCATGCCACGCCGGATCACGGCGTTGAGCTTGATCGGCCCCAGGCCGGCGGCCTCCGCCGCCGCCATGCCCTCCAGGACGGTCGCCACGGGCACGCCGGCGTCATTCATGCGCATGAAGGTCTCGTCGTCGAGGGCGTCGAGGCTGACAGTGACACGGTGCAATCCGGCATCCGCCAGCGCCTGCGCCTTCTGCGCCAGGAGCGTGCCGTTCGTCGTGAGCGTCAGGTCCTCGATCCCCTCGATGCTCGCCAGCATCCGGATCAGCGTCTCGAGCTCGCGCCGGACGAGCGGCTCGCCGCCGGTGAGCCGCACCTTGCGCACGCCGAGCGCCACGGAGGCCCGGACGACCCGCTCGATCTCCTCGTACGACAGGATCTCGGCGCGCGGCAGGAAGGCGTGGTCCGGCCCGTAGACCTCGCGCGGCATGCAGTAGCCGCAGCGGAAATTGCACCGATCGGTGACGCTGACGCGCAGGTCGCGCATCGGGCGGCCGAGGGTGTCGAGAACGGTGAGCGGGGCCGGCATGGGATCGATCGTCCCACCCCGGCCCCGCGAGCGCAACGCGGGCCGCCTGCCGCGACGTGATCAGACGGCCTCAGGCGGATTCCCCGTGCCCGTGCGGATGGTCGACCAGCCGCATCCGCAGCCGGGGCAGCGGGCGCGGATCCGGATCCGGCTCGTACTCGTCGGTGTCGGCGTTGACCATGTAGGTCCACCGCGGGCCGTCGGCCGCGAGCTGGGCCAGGGCATCGGCGAGGGCATCGACGTCCTCGCGGGTCGAGCCGAGCCCGAGGCTCATGCGCGCCGCACCGGGGAGCCGTTCGTGGTGGCCGGCCCGGGTCTCCTCGACGAGCCGATGCGCCTCGGCATCGTCCACCCGCAGCAGCCGCATCATCAACGGATGGGCGCAGAAGCAGCCGTGCCGGATGCCGATGCCGTGCTCGGCCGAGAGGGCGGCGGCGAGGAGGTCGTACTGCACCCCGTGCAGGTTGAAGGTGCACAGCCCGACGCGCGGGTGATCGGCCGGCCAGACGCGGTAGGCCTCGAACCCGTCGATGGCGTCCAGCCGCCGCCGGGCATGGTCGAGCAGCGCGCGCTCCTCCTCTGCCACGCGCGCCATGCCGGCCTCGGCGAGGGTGTCGCAGGCCACGCCCAGCGCCACGGCGCCGACCACGTTTGGCGACCCCGCCTCCTGGCGGTCGGGGAGATCGGCCCACAGGGTCTCGTCGACGGTGACGAGCTTCACGGCGCCGCCGCCGCGCAGGAACGGGTCGCCGGCGCTGAGCCAGTCTCGCTCGCCGATGAGGGCGCCGGCCCCGTACGGCGCGTACAGCTTGTGACCGGACAGGGCCAGGAAGTCGATCCCGTCGCCCGCCATGTCGATCGGCGCGTGCGGCGCGAGCTGCGCCGCGTCCACGAGCAGGCGTGCGCCGTTCTCGTGCGCGATCCGGGCGATGTCCGGCACCGGCCAGATCTCGCCGGTGACGTTCGAGGCGCCGGTCACCGCGACGAGGTGCGGATCCTCGCAGCGCGGGAGACCGCGGAGCGTCTCCTCGAGGATGGACAGCATCTCGGCCGGCGTCTCCGGGACCGGCAGGTATCGGACGCCGATCCGCTTCCACGGCAGCAGGTTGGCGTGGTGCTCGCCCGCGAAGCACACGACGTGGGTGCCCGCGGGGAGCGTGCCGGCCAGCAGGTTGATCGAATCGGTCGTGTTGCGGGTGATGATCACCGCGTCGTCGTCGCGAGCGTTGACGAAGCGACGGATCGATTCGCGCGCCCCCTCGTAGGCGGTGGTGGCCACGCGCGACTTGAAGCCGGCACCGCGGTGGACGCTCGAGTACCACCCGAGCAGCTCTTCCACGGCATCGTGGACGCGCTCGAGGGCCGGGGCCGATGCGGCGAAGTCGAGGTTCACGTATCGGCGCTCCTCGCCGGTGACGAGGGGCACGCGGGTCTCGACGCCCACCAGGCGCAGCAGGTCACTGCCATGAACCGAGGACGTGGCCGTCATCGGCCCATCCTACCCCCGACCTACGGGAGGAAGACCAGCTTCGCGGCGGCCACCACGAGCACGACCGCCAGGGTCCGCCGCAGAGTGAGCACGCTGAAGCGCGCCGCCCCGAGCCACGAGCCGGCCAGTCCGCCGACGCCGACGGCCAGCACCCAGAGCGGCAGCTCTCGCGGAAGCGTCAGTCCGCCGACGAGCACGCCCCCAAGGCCGGCGACGGAGTTCGCGAGGATGAAGGCGCCCGACAGCCCCGCCGCCTGACGGGTGGGAGCCCACCCCGCCATGACGAGCAGTGGGGTGAGGAAGATGCCGCCGCCCGTACCGGTCAGTCCCGCGAGCAGCCCGATGGCGCCACCGGCCGCCAGCCCGCCGAGGATCGGCACGCGGGCATGAACGGGCTCGCGGCCGAACCGCCTCGTCGCCAGGCGCCAGGCGCCGACGATCAGGACCAGCGCGACGAGTGGACGGTAGAGCTCGTTCGGCAGCTGGACGAGGCCGCCGACGAAGGCGGCCGGCACGGAGGCGACCACCAGGGGAACGAGCGACCGCCACGGCAGATGGCCGGCGCTGGCGAAGCGGACCACCACGATGCCTGCCACGAACAGGTTGAGGGTGAGCGCCGTGGGACGCATCGTCTCGGGGGTCACCCCGACGAGGGCCATGGCGGCCAGGTACGCCGACGCGCCGGCATGCCCCACGCTTGCATACAGGGCGGCCGCGGCCAGGAACAGCGCGGCCAGCAGAAGCGCCTCGATGGTCACCGCGGCATGCTAGAGGAGCGGCCCCTGCGGGCCGCTCCTCTCGAGGGTGCCGGGACGGGTCAGCGGGAGTCCGGCGTGCTCCGTGGGGGCTCGTCGCGCATCGTCGAGCTCGGAGGCGGGCTCGCGGTGCCGGCGGTGGAGCCGGTCTGCGGGCGGGTCGGCTGGCTGCCGCCCTCCTGGTCCGCCTCCGCCTGCTTCATCTTCTCCGCGATCCTCGGGGTCGTCTCGCGCCCCTTCTCGTACCACCCTTCGGTGATCCGGGCGGCGGTCTGCTGGCCGCCGAGGCCGAAGGCGAGGCCGAAGGCCAGCACCAGTGTGGCGACCAGGCCGATGAACAGCGTGTTCACCACCGTCGGTGCGATACCGAGCTGGTTGAAGGCGGCGACGGCCGCGAAGGCGATGATCGCGTAGCGGGTGATGTTCGCCAACAGGTTCGGGGTCGAGAAGCCCATCTCGGCCGCCGAGCCGCGGACGATGCCGGCCACGAAGTTGGCGAGCAGCGCACCGATGACGACGATCACGATCGCGACGACGAGGTTCGGCAGCCACAGCAGGATGGCGTTGATGATCTGGCTGATCTGGGTCAGGCCGAGGATCGAGGCGGCCGCCTGGATCGCGATGAGCCGGATGAACCATTTGACGATCTCGGCGACGAGCTTGCTGGCGGTCCAGCCGCTGCCCGCCTTCTCGATGAACCCGGCGATCCCGGTCGATTGGGCGGCGCGCTCGAAGCCGACGGCCTGCAGGCCCTTCTCGATCAATCCGGCGAGGATCCCGGCGATGATCCAGCCGATGATGAGGATGAGGATGGCGCCGATGAGCGCCGGCAGGAAGCCCAGCAGATTCTGCAGCGCCTCCGTGGCCGACACCATGACGGCATCGCCCCAGTTTTGGACGGTTTCCATGTATCCCTCCTGAGGATGGGTGGATTGGCTCGGATCAGTGCACATCACGTGCCTCGACAGCGTACGCCCCACTGCCGGGGCTCCGCGCCGGAGTCAGCCCGCGACGGCGGCCGGATCCTCGCGCCGGAGCAGGATGCCGAGGTACGTCTTCCATGGCCCCACCTCGGCATCGTGGGAACCGGCCATGCCCGCGAAGATCTGCGACACGTGGTCGAGGTCGTGCACCGCCCACGTCGCGAGCAGCTCGCGCAGGGTCACCTCGCCGAGGACCGGATGCAGACCGCGGCGATCGAGGTCCTCCTCCGTGGCCAGCTCGGCCAGACGGGCGAGGTTCTCCGCTCGAAGCCGGGCGAAATGCTCGACGAGGTCGTCCAGCGTGGCATCGCCGTCGCGATCGGCGTGCGCGAAGCGGTCGAACCGCTCGAACGGCAGTCCCGTGCCGTGCTCCAGGATGCGCTGCGTGCGCTCGATCCAGTCGGTGAGCTCGCCGGTGATCAGGTGCCCCACGACGTCCCTCGGTCGCCAGCCGTCCTCGGGCACGTCGGTCGTATCGGTCCAGGACTCGGGCAGGTCATGGAGCAGCGCACGGAGCACCTCGGGCGTGCGCCGCAGCAGGTCGGTGGTCTCCTCGATGAACGCGCTCATTTCGTCACCGATCGTACAACCGGCACGCGAGCCGTCTAGCGAAGCTCGCGATCCGCGGCGATGAAGGCCGAGCCGAGGACGCGCGCCACGGTGGGGAAGGCGTGGATGGTATCGGCCAGGACGGCGAGCGGAATGCCGGCCCGGATGGCGAGGACGCACTCGTGGATCGCTTCCGAGACCGCGGGCCCGGCCGTGAACGCGCCCACCAGGACCCGTTCGGATCGGTCGACGACGATGGTGCAGTGGCCCTCGACCTCGGCCGTGTAGCCCTTGGCCGAGGCGCCGATGTCCTGGGTGAACTCCACCGCGTCGATGCCGCGCTCCTTCGCCTGTTCCACGAGCAGGCCGACCGAGGCGGTCTCGGGTGTCGTGTAGGTCGCCCGCGGGATGGCGTCGAGGAATGGGCGATAGTCGTCATCGCCCAGCGCGATGCGTGCCGCGGCCTCGCCGGTGTAGTGGCCGAGGTGGGTGTGCAGCTCCGGGCCGGCCACGTCCCCGGCAGCGTAGACGCCCTCAGCGATGCGCAGCCGATCGTCGGGTTGGAGCCGGCCGTCCTTCGGCTCGACGCCGACCGTCTCCAGGCCCAGCCCGCCGAGCGGCAGGTCACGGCCGATGGCGAGGAGGATCTCGTGGCCCTCCACCGTCCGGCCGGTGTCGAGCTGGACCCGATGGGGGCCGCCTCGCGGCGCGGCGTCCACGCGGATCGCCCTCGCCTCGAGTTCCAGCCGAACGCCTTCCGACTCGAGTGCGGCCCCGAGCAGCTCGGAGGAGCGGCGGTGCTCCCGGTCGTGCACCCTGTCGCGCGGGTGGACCAGCGTCACCGGCACGTCATAGCGGGCGTACACCTGCGCGAGCTCGACGCCAGTGGGGCCAGCCCCGAGGATGACGAGCGACTTCGGCAGCTCGCGCGTGGCCGTGCCCTGGACGTTGGTCCACGGGCTCGCCTCGTCGAGACCGGGCAGATCCTCCGGTACCCGTGAGACCGATCCGACGGCCACGATGACGTTGTCGGCGGTCAGCAGTCGGTCGCCGACGCGGACCTGGTTCGGGCCGGCGAGCGCGGCGGATCCGCGGATGACCGTGGCGCCGGCCTCCTCGAGCGAGCGGACGTGGCCGGAGTCGTCGGGCCGGTCGATGTCCTCCCGGTTGATCATGTAGTCGCGGAAGTCCGATGCCTTCGGCCACGGGTAGTCACCGCCGGCATGGTGGACGGTCGCGGCATGCAGGAGCGCCTTCGACGGCATGCATGCCCAGAACGGGCACGAGCCACCGAACAGGTCACGGTCGACCACGGCCACGGAGGCGCCCTGTGCGGCGGCGTAGTGGGTCGCCGCCTCGCCGGCGGTGCCGGCGCCGATGACGACGAGGTCGAACCGATCCATGGGCGGCAGTGTCGCACGGGCCGCTGTCATCCAGCCCACACCTCGCGGCCGCCGACCCAGGTTCGGCTCGGACGCACTGCGCCGAGTCGCAGGGCGAAGACGCCCTCGTGCTCGGCATCCCAGGCCACCAGGTCGGCGGGCGCGCCCGGGCGCAGCGTGCCGAGGGTCTCGCGCCCGAGCGCGGCACCACCCCCGGCCGTCGCCGCGGTGAGTGCCTCGAGCGCGGTCATTCCCAGCAGCGTCGCGCCCAGCCCGATGACGAGCGGCATCGTGCCGAATCCGCCGTAGGTTCCCGCGTTTGCATCGCTGGCCAGGGCCACGGTCGCGCCGGCGTCGAGCAGCGCACGTGCCGGGGGCAGCCGATCGCCCAGCACCAGTGCGGGGCCGGGAAGCAGCGTGGCCACGGTGGACGAACCGGCCAGGGCCGCCACCCCCGGCCCGTCGAGCTGTTCGAGATGATCGACCGATGCCACGCCCAGGCGGACGCCCAGCTCGGCGGCGCCGGTGCGGGCCAGCTGCTCGGCATGCAGCCGGACTCCCAGGCCGGCGGCGCCGGCTGCCCGGGCGATCCGCTCGGTGGCATCCAGGTCGAAGAACCCCTCATCGGCGAAGACGTCCACGAAGTCGGCGAGCCGCTCGGCGGCGACGGCCGGGATCATCTCGTCGGCGACGCGGCGCGCGTGGTCGGCCATCGAGCTCGCTTCGGGCGGTACGGCATGCGCGCCGAGGAACGTCCGCACCACGCGGATCGGCACCCGTTCGGCGACGCGAGCCAGGAGGCGGAGATGCCGGAGCTCCTCGTCGAGCGAAAGGCCGTACCCCGACTTGCACTCGACGGTGGTGGTGCCGGCGGCCAGCGCCGCGCGGAGCCGACCCTCGACCAGCCGCTCGAGGGTCTCATCGTCGGCCGCCCGCGTCTCGCGAACGGTGCGCAGGATGCCGCCCTGCGTGTAGGGCTGCCCCTCGAGGCGAGCCGCCGCCTCGTCGGACCGGTCGCCGGCGAAGACCGGGTGCGTGTGGCTGTCGACGAGCCCGGGGGTGACGAGCGCCGAGCCGAGCTCGATCCGCTCCTCAGAGTCCGGCGCACCGGTGGCCGAGCCGATCCAGGCGATCCGCCCGTCCCGAACCTCGATCGCCCAGGGCGGCGAAGGACCGGCGGGCGCCAGGCGGCCGGTGCCGGTCAGCAGCATCGATCCCTAGAAGACGCGGCGGTTCGTGAGGAGGCGGTAGATGACGATGAGCAGCGCCACGATGAGCAGCAGGTGAATCAGCCCGCCGAAGGCCCGGAGCACGAAGCCCAGCAGCCACAGCGCCAGGAGGATGCCGACGATCGTCCACAGCATGGCCGGAGCGTAGCGCACCGCGGCGTACACTCAATGGCCATGGCGACCAGGCCGAGCATCCTGACGGTCGACGACGACGAGCCGGTTCTGCGCTCGATCGAGCGTGACCTGCGCAGTCGGTACGGGAAGGAGTACCGCATCCTTGCCGCCGCCTCCGGCGCGGAGGCGCTCGAGGTGGTGCGCGAGCTCACCCGCCGCGGTGACGCGGTCGCCCTGTTCGTGGTCGACCAGCGCATGCCAGTCATGACCGGTATCGAGCTGCTGCGCGAGTCCCGGTCCCTCCAGCCCGATGCCAAGCGGGTGCTGCTCACCGCCTATGCCGATACGGAGGTGGCCATCGCCGCGATCAACGAGATCGGGCTGGACCAGTACATCCTCAAGCCGTGGGACCCACCGCAGGAGCGCCTCTACCCGGTTCTCGACGACCTGCTCGCCGACTGGACCGCCAGCTTCCGCCCCCCGTTCGAGGGTCTGCGCCTGCTCAGTGGCAGGTGGGCACCACGCGGCCACGCCATTCGCGACTTCCTCACGCGCAACCAGGTGCCGTATGCCTGGTTCGACCCCACCGGCGACGAGGCCGGCCGGCGGCTGGCCGGCTCGCTGTCCGAGCCGGTCGATGCGGCCCGCCCGGTCGTGCTCTTCGCCGACGGACGCGCCCTGACCGATCCGTCCAACCGGGACCTCGCCGACGCCATCGGCCTCTCGACGCACGCGGCGCTGCCGTTCTACGACCTCGTCATCGTCGGGGCAGGGCCTGCAGGGCTGGCGGCCGCCGTCTACGGCTCCAGCGAGGGACTGAAGACGCTGCTCGTCGAGCGGGAAGCGCCGGGTGGTCAGGCCGGAACGACCAGCCGGATCGAGAACTACCTCGGGTTTCCCTCCGGCCTGTCGGGCAGCGATCTCGCCCGCCGCGCGCTCGCCCAGGCTCGCCGCCTGGGGACGGAGATCCTCTCCTCCGTGGACGTCGCCACGCTGCGACGCGAGGACCCGTACCGCATCGTCGTCCTCGAGGACGGGGCCGAGATCTCCTGCCAGGCCGTGATCATCGCCACCGGCGTGGCGTACCGCCAGCTCGAGATCCCGGGCGCCGCCGAGCTGGCGGGACGCGGCGTGTACTACGGCGCGGCCACCACGGAGGCGCTGCTGTACCGCGATGCGGTGGTCGGAGTCATCGGCGCGGGCAATTCGGCCGGCCAGGCGGTGGTCCACCTCGCCCGGTTCGCCTCCCGCGTGCATCTCTTCGTGCGCGGCGACTCGATCGCCAGCTCCATGAGCGATTACCTCGTGAAGCAGATCGACGCGTTCGAGAACGTGACCCTCCACACCCGTGTTGAGGCGACGGCGTTCTCCGGAACCGACCATCTCGAGTGCGCCACGTTCACCGTTTCGGACGGAACCGAGCGGCCGGTCGAGCTCGCGGCCGTCTTCGTCTTCATCGGCCAGCAGCCGCGGACCGGCTGGCTCGAGGGGATCATCGCTCGGGACGAGCGAGGCTTCATCCTCACCGGTCCCGACGCGGTGTCCGGGCGCGGGTGGCCGCTCGACCGGCCGCCCTTCCTGCTCGAGTCGTCGGTGCCCGGTGTCCTCGCCGCCGGGGACGTGCGCCAACGTTCGGTGAAGCGCATCGCCAGCGCCGTGGGCGAGGGCGCCATGGCCGTTCAGTTCGTCCACCAATACCTGGCCGACCTGTGAACGACGCCACCGGAAGCCAGCAGGGGGAGCACCGGCACCTGGACCCGGCGGCGGTCGCGGCGCGGCTGCGCGACACGCCGCTCTTCGGCGGGCTCGACGAGGATCAGCTGCTGCGCCTGGTGGACATGGGGGAGATCGCCGACCTGGAACCGGGGAGCTACCTCATCCGCGAGGGAGACGAGGCAGACGCGCTGTACGTCATCCTCGACGGAGAGCTCGAGGTGACGAAACAGTCGGGGCGGAGCCGCGTTCCGCTGGCGCGCGTCGGCCCGGGGGCGCTGCAGGGTGAGATCGCCGCGCTCGAGGGCGGTCGCCGGGTCGCATCGGTCCACGCGGTCACGCCGGCCGAAATCCTGTGCATCCCGGTGGCGGCGGTGCGCGAGTTTCTCGCGTCGGGGCCGGATGTCGCGCTCGCCGTCATCCGCACCGCGGTGGCGCGCCTCCGAACCATCGAGCTGACACTTCGCGAGCGCGAGAAGCTCGCCGGTCTCGGCACCCTGGCCGCCGGCCTGGCGCACGAGCTCAACAATCCCGCCGCCGCGGCCAAACGATCCATCGAGGGCCTCGGCGAGGCGATTCGCGACGCCGAGCGGCTGCCGCGCCCGACACCGCCGCCCCGCCCGCCGGAGGGAGCTCCGCCTGCCTCTGCGATCGAGCGATCTGATCGCATCGAGTCAATCATCGGGCTCGGCGTGGACTCCGAGATGGCGGCCGCGCTCGCCGCCGCCGGGTGGACGGCCGAGTCGCTCTCCGACCAGCCGCGCGACGTGCTGCCCTGGCTTGCGGCCGACGCATCGGTCCATGCGCTGCTCGGCGAGCTCGACATGGCCATCGGGCGAATCAGCGAGATTGTCGGCGCCGTGAAGGGATACGCGTACCTCGACCAGGCGCCGGTCCAGCGCCTGGACGTGCGCACCGGTTTGGAGCAGACGCTGGTCATCCTCCGCCATCGGCTTCGCGACGGAATCGAAGCGCGCACCGAGTTTGCCCCGGACGTCCCGCAGATCGAGGCCTACGGGTCGGAGCTGAACCAGGTCTGGACGAATCTCGTCGACAACGCGATCGACGCCATGGAGGGTCGCGGGACGCTGACCATCCGTGCCTCGCCGGACCCTGGGGGGGAAGGGGTGGTCGTCGCCATCTGCGACAGCGGCCCCGGCATCCCCGACGCGGTCCGGCCCCGCCTGTTCGAGCCGTTCTACACCACCAAGCCACCCGGCAAGGGAACCGGTCTCGGGCTGCACATCACGCACAACGTCGTGGCTCGCCACGGTGGCCGGGTGGACGTCGAGAGTTCGTCGTCGGGGACCTGCTTCGTGGTCACCCTGCCGCCCAGCCCGCCGCCGGCGGACTACCCGACGCCGGGGTGAGGGCGGCGCCAGCGGCGAGGGCGCACGCGCAGGGTGGTGATCAACAGTCCGGCCACGATGAACACGACGCCGATGAGCTGGAATGCCGAGGGCGCCTCGGCCAGCAGCCAGATGCCGAGCAGGACCGACCCCACCGGCTGCACGGTCAGCACCACCGAGGTGATCGCCGCCGGCAGGCGTGGTAGCCCGACGCTGATGAGCATCCAGCCCACGACCTGGACGCTGATCGCGAGCAGCGCCAGCCATCCGTGGGCCGGCCAGCTCGGCACCAGGTCGACCTCGCCGAGCGGCAGGCCGATGAGCAGGGATACGACCGCGGCGGACATCGTCGCGTCGAAGAGCGGACCGGCGGGGCGCCGATGGTCAGCGTTGGCCCGGCGTTGGACGAGCAGGAAGCCGGCGTAGGCCACCCCGGTGCCGATTCCGAACATCACCCCCAGCAGCGGATCGTCGCCGTAGGCCTCGCCGCCGATGACCCCGGAGATGAGGACGACCCCGATCAGCACGAGGGGCACCGCCGCCGCCACCCGGCTCCCGGGCCGCTCGCCGAGCAGCATCCAGGCTGCGATCGGCACGATCACCACCTGCGTGTTGCCCAGCACGGTGGCCAGGCCCGCGCCGACGTGCCCGATGGCGTGATGCCACAGGATGAGGTCCGCGGCGAAGAACGCGCCCGCGATCCACGCCAGTCGGGCCTGGCCCGCGGCGCGGGGCCCGTAGCGGCGCTGCTCCATCCATGCAAGCACGGCCAGCGGCGGCAGGGCGTAGACGCACCGGAAGATCGCCGCCGTCGACGGAGAGACGTCGGCGAGGCGGACGAAGATCGCCGAGAACGCGATCGTGAGCGCGCCGAGCAGCGCGGTGAGGACCGGCCGCTCGGTCAGGAGCCGGACGAGGGGGTGCACGCCGGCAGCCTACCGGACGCTCCGGGCCTTGCGCCCGACCGCCGATCGGTCGCACACTCGGCCGCGGATGTCCGAGCTTCCGACCGGAACGGTCACCTTCTTCTTCAGCGACATCGAGGGCTCGACCCGCCTGCTCCAGTCATGCGGCGCGCGCTGGCCGGAGCTCCTGGCTCGGCACGAGGAGCTGATCCGGGCAGCGCTGACCCGACACGGCGGAGTCGAGCTCGGAACCGAGGGTGACTCCTTTTTCGCGGTGTTTCCCAGCGCCACCCGGGCGCTGGCGGCGGCCGTCGACGCCCAGCGCGCCCTTGTCGAGGAGCCCTGGCCGGAGGAGTCGCCGATTCGCGTTCGCATCGGGCTGCACACTGGTGAGGCCACGGTGTCCGGCGGATCGTACGTCGGCCTCGACGTGCACCGGGCCGCGCGCATCATGGCCGCGGGACATGGAGGCCAGACGCTCCTCTCGTCCGGGACGGCGTCCCTCGTCCACGCCTCGCTGCGGGACGGTGTCGAGGTCATCGACGCCGGTGAGCACCGGCTCCGCGACCTTCCTGAGCCCGAGCACCTGTTCATGGCCGTGGCGCCGGGGCTAGAACGCGCGTTCCCGCCACCACGCGGGCTCGCCGTGCCCCTCGTCAACCTGCCGGTCGAGCTCACCAGCTTCATCGGGCGGGACGAGGACGTCGAGCGCGTGCAGCAGCTCCTCGCAGCGAACCGGCTCGTCACGCTGACCGGGCCGGGAGGGACCGGCAAGACGCGCCTCAGCGTGCGAGTGGCGGAGGAATCCGGTCCGCGCCATCCGGGCGGCGTGTACTTCGTGGCGCTGGCGGAGATCCGGGAGGTGGAGCTGGTGCTGCCGACCATCGGGCAGGCCGTCGGCCTCGTCGACCCGGGGCGCCGGCCGCTGGAGCGGCTCCCGGAGCATCTCGCGGGACGGGGGGTGCTGCTCGTGCTCGACAACCTCGAGCAGGTCATCGATGTCGCGACGGACATCGCAGAGCTCCTGCGCCGTGCCCCCGACACTGCCATCCTGGCGACCAGCCGCAGCCCGATGCGCATCTACGGCGAGGTCGAATACGCCGTTCCACCGCTGCTGATGCCCGACCCGCGCGACGTGCCGCCGGACGCGAGCATCCTCGACTACCCCGCGGTGGAGCTCTTCGTCGCTCGGGCTCGATCGGTCCGTCCGGACTTCGGCGTGACCAACGAGAATGCCGCGGCCATCGCGGAGATCTGCTGGCGGCTCGACGGTCTGCCGCTGGCGCTCGAGCTCGCCGCGGCGCGGATCCGCGTCCTCTCGCCGCAGGCCATCGCGGACCGGCTCGGGCACCGGCTCGACGTCGGCACGGGGACCGGACGTGACCGGCCGGAGCGCCAGCAGTCCCTGCGGGGCGCCATCGGCTGGAGCTACGAGCTGCTCGACCCCCCGGAGCGGACGTTCTTCACCGAGTTCGCTGCCTTTCGCGGCGGTGCGGACCTCGACGCCATCAGCGCCGTCATGAGCGACGACCGCCTTGATCCCCTCGAGGCGGTGGCGTCGCTCGTCGACAAGAGCCTGCTCCGCCAGGAGGAGCTGCCGGGCGGGGTCGTTCGGTTCTCCATGCTCGAGACGATCCGCGAGTACGCCGAGGAGCAACTCGTGGAGCGGAACGACGCTGAGGACGTTCGACGCGCCCACGCGACCCACTTTCTCTCCGTGGCCGAGGAACTGGCCGAGCGCGTCTTCGACCCCGATGCCCGCGCGGTGCTGGAGCGGCTCGACCGGGAGCACGACAACCTGCGGGCCGCGATCAGCTGGTGCCAGGAAGCGGGCGAGGTCCAGTTGGCGCTGCGCTTCCTGCCGGCCTGCTGGCGCTACTGGCAGATCCGGTTCCACCTGCCCGAGGCCGCCGAGCGGGCCCGCCGCACTCTCGATCTGCCCGGCGTCGCGGAGCATCCCGAACTGCTCGCCGGCGCGGAGGAGGCGGCCGGCGGCATCTTCTACTGGCAGGGCGACCTCGAGCACGCCCGGGAGCACTACCTCCGCGCGCTCGACCTGCAGCGTCGGGTTGGCGACGACGCCGCGGTCGCGAACGCGCTCTACAACGTCGCCTCCTCGTACGTCATCGACCTTGACAACGTCGGCAAGCAGGTCGATCCCCGCAGCCGCAGGTACATCGACGAGGCACTGGAGAAGTACCGCGCGCTGGGCGATCGGCATGGCGAGGGCCGCGTGCTGTGGGCCTCGATGGACGCCTACATCATCGGCGGAGAGGCCGAGGCCGCAAGAGACATCGGCCGTCAATGCCTGGAGATCTTCGCGGAGGTCGGGGATCGGTTCATGACCGCATGGACGGAGTACATGCTCGGGACGAACGAGAACCTCGCGGGCAATGCACGGGCCGCCGCGGCCTGGATGCGGCGTGCCCTCGACTACTTCGAGGAGACCGATGACGCCTCGGGGTTTTCGCTGGCCTTCGACGGGTTCGCCGCGAGCGCCTATCGCCAGGGTCAAAGGGAGGTCGCCATGCGTCTCGCCGGAGCGGCCGCCGCCATTCAGCGCTCCGGTGGCTCGGACCTCGGCCGACTGAACCGGGAGTGGTCGGACTTCTTCCCGGAGCGCCTCCTCGCGGACACCGAGCTCGCCGCCGCGCATGAAGCCGGTCGGGCAATGGATCGCGACGAGGCGATCGCCCTGGCTCGCAGCGTCCCGGCGGACGAGCGCGTCGACTAGGCCGGGGCGGCCAGGTCGCGCCGCGGGAACACGACGAGGGCGTAGACGATCGGTACCACGAACGCGACGCCGAGGATCACCGTGTCCAGCGGGTCGAGCGCACCGTCGAGGATCTCCGCCGGCTGGAAGTGTT
>JAHWJN010000169.1 GCA_019348395.1 Chloroflexota bacterium | reverse complement strand
GATGCCGGTGGGACCGGGGCGATCCGCTTCGGCACCGCGCTCGACCCGGCCACGGGCGAGGTCGCGGCCGATGCCGAGACCCATCGCTTCGTCGCGTCCGACCGCTTCGTGTACTCGCACCGACCTGACGATCCGCCGCCGTCGACGGTCTGGGTCGAGGTCCGGCGCGGTCCCGAAGGCGCCGGGGAGGCCGTCCAGCCACCGGCACCGCACGCCCTGGCCGAGGATGCCCTGGTGATCGCCTTCGACGTTCCGGCAGCGGCACTGATCGACGACTTCGGGATCGGCGAGTTCCAGATGCGCATCTCACTCGCCGAGGACGACCCCCCGACTGCGGTCGGGTCGTTCGAGCTCGTCCGCGCAGCGCCCTCCGCCAGCCCTTAGACAGCAGAAGGGATCGGAGACGTGCCCCATCTCCGATCCCTGTCGGGCAAGTCGGCGTGCCCGTCCGACCTGTCACGCCGCAGGGTACGGTCGCGGACCGCACCTGTCAACACTTAATTGACCGCCAGCGCCTCGCTGCTCAGCTCGTACGCGCCGCGGTGGTCGCCGGCGTCCGCGCGCAAATCCGCCCACTCGCGCAACACTTCGCGAAGGCGGTGCGGAACGCGCGACTCCCGGGCCAGGCGGGCGGCGGCGGCGAACCCTTCCTCGGCCTCCACGCTGTCGCCGCGCGTGCGGAGCGCGCGGGCCCGGGTGATCAATGCCGCCAGGCGGGCAAGCTCGTTTCCGCTCCTGTCGGCGTACTCGTGCGCCTCCCCCGACAGCCGCAGCGCACGAGCGGCATCACCCTCGGCGAGCGCCACCTGCGCCTCCGTGTCGAGCACTGCGGCAAGCCACCGGGCGTCGCCGGTGCCCTCGATCTGGCCCCGGGCCTCGGCCACCAGCTGTCGCGCGCGCTCCACCTGCCCGGTGGCGAGGTAGGCAAGGGCAAGGTCGTTTTCGATGCGTGCGGACTCGAAGGTCGCTCCCGCCGAGCGATACAGGGCCATGCCCTGCGTCCCGGCACGGATGGCAGCCTCGAAATCGCCGACCTCCCGGTAGCCCACCGCCAGATTGAAGAGGAAGGCGGCGCGGCGGCGGTCATCGAGGTCGACGGCCAGACCTCGAGCCTCCTCGAGGTAGGTGAGCGCGCGCGCCGCCTGCCCGGAGCGGGACTCGACCGCGGCCATGGCCGTGAGGAGCCGCATCTCGAAGTCGGGCTCGACCCGGAGACCGGCGCGGACCTGCTCGAGCAGCGCCAGCAGGATGCTCCGCGCGTCGGGCTCGTTGTCAGCCTGATACAGGCCGTAGCCCATCCAATAGCGCGCAAGCGCGGCGTCCGCCTCACGCCCTGCAGCCGTGTAGAGCCGGGCAGCCTCCGAAGCGGCGGCGATGGCATCGCTGCCGCGGTCGAGGCGCGCGCTGGCCTCTGCCAGCCCGCGGAGCAATTCGGCCCGGATGCCGTCGTCGGTCGCGTCGACGAGCAGAGTGCGGTAGCCGTCGGCGGCCGCCTGCCAGTCGCCGACCGCAAGCTTCATGTCCACCTCGAGCCGGGTCCATGCCGGGTGCGCCTCGTCGATGAAGTGGCTGGCGGGCAGGCCGAGTCGGTCGGACAGGAAGCTCAGTGCCACCATCGACGGCCGGGCGATCCCGGTCTCCAGCGCGCTCACGTAGGCCTTGGTGTAGCGCTCCCCGGCGAGCTGCTGCTGGGTGAGCCCGGCCCGGTGGCGTGCCTCGCGAATGCGGTGGCCGATCCGACGGGCAAGCTCACGGTCCTTCTCGGTGGCGCGGGCACTGCTCCTGGTCCGTGGCATGCCGGGAGTCTACACCGCATGGCAAGCCTCACTTGACCATGGGGCCAATCGGAAGTACCCCCGCCGCCGACCCGATCAGGACCGATGGGTCATTGTGGGGCCGGTGCGCGCGCGCCACGGTGGTCGTCCGCGCGGTCGTCTCGTCCCGGGATGGACCGCCCTCACCTGGAAGGAGCCGAACCGATGCGCACCCGACGTCTCGTTCGTTCGCTCATGGTGGCCGGCACGGCGGCGGCGCTGAGCATCCTCAGCATCGTCTCGACCGTCATGGCGGTGACCGGCGGCGCGGACTGGCCCCGCTGATCTGATCGACTCCCGCCACAAGGGCGGGATTCCTCAGCGAACCCCTAGTGCCCGTGCTGGTAGTAGGGGTTTTCGCCTGCCTGGTGATCGGTGACGTCAACGATGGCGCCGATCTCGGGCACGGCGCCGCGCACCGCGGTCTCGACGCCCTGCTTCAGCGTCACGTCCACGGCCGCGCAACCCTGGCAGCCACCACCGAAGCGCATGTAGGCGGTTCCGTCCTTCACGTCGACGAGCGTCACCATGCCGCCGTGGGAGCCGACGCCCGGATTGATCTGACGGTCGAGCACCTCCTGGACGCGGCGCGCCAGCGGGTCCCGCCAGCCCTCGTTCGGATTGTCGATGCGCAGGCCGCCGCCGGTGACCGCGGGATCGAGGTCGATGGTGGCACCTGACAGGTCCGCGGCGCTGCGCGGATCCATGACGACGGTGATCCCGTCGAGGTCGACGGCCAGATCGCCGTCCGCCCGCTCGCGCGGGTCCTCGAGCGCGATCTCGTAGAGGAAGCGTGGTCCCTCCCGGCCGGCCACCCGGACGCGGAGGACGGCATCGGCGAAGTCGTTGAAGGAGCGGACCCCGTCGATCTTCTCGCGGGCCGCCGGGGTCACGGTGAGCAGCGTATCGATCATCGGGCTCATGGTAGCCCAGCATGCGCGGGCGCGCCTGCGTGCCCTCAGCCCAGGGGCGGCAGCTCCTGTTCGTCTTCGAGGACCGAGGCGAAGGGGTCCCCGCGACCGGCGATGCGCCCCGGGATGTCGCGAATCGTCCAGCGATCGGGCCGCAGCTCGGGATCGTCGAGCTCGTCCCACTCGATCGGCACACTCACCGGTGCGCCCGGCGCCGGACGCGGGCTGTAGGGCGCCACCAGGGTCTTGTTGATGGCATTCTGCGTGTAGTCCAGCCGTGCTCGTCCGCGGCGTGCTCGCTT
>JAHWJN010000168.1 GCA_019348395.1 Chloroflexota bacterium | reverse complement strand
GGTCAGCTCGGCATCCTGCCGAACCACACGCCGCTCATCAGCGCGCTGGGGATCGGCGAGCTGCGCATCAAGAAGTCCGGCACGGAGCAGTCGATGCTGATCTCCGGCGGTTTCGTCGAGGTGCGGGCGGACAAGGTCATCGTCATGGCCGACCTGGCGGAGCACTCCGAGGAGATCGACGAGGCCCGCGCCGCCGAGGCACGCAAGCAGGCGGAGGCCGAGCTCTCCGAGGCGAAGGACCCGGTCGACATCGCGCGCGTCCGCGCCTCGCTGCAGACGGCCCTCATGCGCGAACGGATCGCCACCCGCCGCCGGAGCCGCGGCTGACCCGCCTTACCCTCTGCCGCCGATGTATCGGGCGCCAAGCCCCATGACCGGGGTTCAGGCTGCGTCTGTGCCGATAGATGGGGCACCAGGGCGCATGACTGCGATTCCCGATGCGTTTCCACCGATAGATCGGGCACCTGGGCGCTTGGGGAGCCCGATCCCGCCCGTCCGGTGCCTCCGTGCCCGATCTATCGGGCAAAGTGCGCCGGACCCAGCCCATCGGCGCCACCCTGCCCGATCTATCGGCCGCTCGCCATGCTGACCTGCGAGGGATGCGGGACCCGGATGCCTCAGCTGCCGGTGAAGATCGAGGTCGTTCGCGAGACCGGCCCCATCGGCCTCCCCAGCGACCCGGCCCACGGGGAGACGGTGAACTTCACGCGGCCGTATCGGTTCTGCTCGGCGGACCACCTGTACACCTGGATGCGTGAGCAGCAGATGATGATCTGCAACCGGATGCCGACGCCGTTCGAGGAGGGGATGCAGCCGTACCTGCCGTCGCGGCACATGGGCGGCCGGGTCGGCCTGTGCGACGGCCACCACACCGGGCCCCACGAGTGGAAGGAAGCGTGGCCCGGGTGAGCCGGTAGACTGCATCGGTCCATGCAGAAGTTCGTCGTCACCGGTGGCGTGCCGCTCAACGGCGAGGTCCGGATCGCGGGAGCCAAGAACGCGGTCCTGAAGATGATGGCCGCTGCGGTCCTCACCGATGAGCCGGTCATCCTGCGCAACGTGCCGCGCATCAGCGACGTGGTGATCCTGCGCGAGCTCATGGCCGATATCGGCTTCGCCGTCCGGCGGGTGAACGGCGACGAGCTGGAGATCCGTGCTGAGGAGGCGCCCTGGCCCTTCGTCCCGCTCGAGGCCGCCATGAAAATGCGCGCCTCCTTCATCCTCCTCGGGCCGATGCTGGCGCGGTTCGGGCGGGTGATCCTGCCGAATCCCGGCGGGGACCGCATCGGCCGGCGACCGGTCGATTACCACGTGACCGCCATGGAGCAACTGGGCGCCACGATCGCCTACCGAAACGGCTATTACTTCGCCTCCGCGCCCCCCGACGGCCTGCGCGGCGGCCATGTCGAGTTCCCGCGGGTGACCGTCATGGGAACCGAGAACGTCATCCTGGCCGCCGCCCTGGCGCGCGGGACGACGGTGATCGACAACGCGGCGCTCGAGCCGGAGGTGGACGACCTGATCACCCTCCTCGGTGGGATGGGCGCGCGCGTTTCACGCACCGGGCACCGGCGGGTCGAGATCGAGGGCGTGGCGCGCCTCGGCGGCGCCGAGCACCGGGTGCTGGGAGACCGGCTCGAGGCGGAGACCTTCGCCATCGCCGCCGCCATCACCCGCGGCGACGTCACCCTGCGCGGCGTGGACCCGGCGCACCTCGGCTCGTTCCTGGAGGTCTGCGATCGCACCGGCGTCCCCTACGAGGCCGATGCGAGTGACGCGACGCTCCACGTCCGCTGCCGTGACGCCGAGCCGCTCGGGCCGGCGGACGTCGAGACGCAGCCGTACCCCGGGATCGCGACGGACTACCAGGCGCCGCTGTCCGTCCTGCTCACCCAGGCCGATGGCGTCTCGACGATCCACGAGACCATCTTCGAGGACCGTCTCGACTACACCCGCGAGCTGGCCAAGATGGGAGCCAGCATCGAGCTGCTGGACGAGCGTCGCGCGCGAATCACCGGTCCGACACCACTCCACGGGGCCGAGGTCGGTATCGCCGACCTCCGCGCCGGCGCCACGCTCGTCCTCGCCGCGCTCATCGCGGCCGGCACCAGCGTGGTCTCGGGGATCGAGCACGTCGACCGCGGCTACGAGCAGATCGAGGCCAAGCTCGTCGCCCTCGGCGCGCAGATCAACCGCATCGAGGCCTGATTCCGCGCCCCTCCCCGTTGCGACTCGCCGTGGTGCACCCCATCGGTGCAGATGTTCGAGTGAGAGCTCGCGACTCGCAGTCTGCGCAGGGATCAGCGCATTACCCCGATTACGCGCTCCTCGGCGCAGTGTTTCGAGCGCGGATCGGGCCGCGATGCGGAGATTCCGCCTGCTATTGCGCGTTTGGAGGCGCAGCTTGCGAGTCGCGGCGCCCGGGTTGGCACCGCGGGCACCAGAACGTGAGCCGGGCGAGCTCCCCCTGGCGCCCCTGCCGAATCGGCGTTGCGCATCGGCGGCACGGTCGTCCGCCGCGCCCGTAGACCCACAGTCCCTCGCCGCGGGCCCCGCTGCCCGTCGTCACCCGTGCTCCGCCGCGCGTGTTCTCCCGCAGCAGCCGTCGCGCGGTCCGCAGCGCCGCCGCCAGATCGGCATCCTCGTACGCCCCGACCGGCGTCCACGGATCCAACCCTTCGAGGAACGCGACCTCCGACTTGTAGACGTTGCCGATGCCCGCCACCGCCCGCTGGTCGAGCAGCGCGTTGCCCAATTCCTCCGCATCGGAAATTCGCAGCCGATGCAACGCCTCCGTCTCGTCGAACTGCCGGCCGAGCAGGTCCGGCCCGAGCTCGCGCAGCGGCATGGAGCGCCGCAGGGCGGCATCGGTCAGGAGCTCGACGACCGGCGTGTTGAAGGCGACCGCGACCGATTCGGCCGTCTCGAGGATGGCGCTCGCCTGGCGCATCGGTCGCCTCCAGGCCTCGCCCGGCCGGTAGCGATGCCATGAGCCACTCATGCGCAGATGCGACCGCAGCGTCAGGCCGTTGCCGAAGCC
>JAHWJN010000167.1 GCA_019348395.1 Chloroflexota bacterium | reverse complement strand
GAACCGCCTGCACGATGAACTCGCGCACCTGGATGGTGGCGGCGATCCAGGTCGGCACGAGACCGACCTCCACCATCGCGATGAGGACACCGGCCACCAGCACCTTGTCCGCGGCGAGGTCCATGAACACGCCCAACGGCGAGACCTGGTTCCGCGAGCGCGCGATGCGCCCGTCGAGGAAATCGCTGAAGCCGGCGACCGCGAACAGGATGCCGGCCGCGAGGTCCGTGCCGCGTCCGTCGACCAGCAGCAGGGCCATGATCACCGGCGTCGCGACGATCCGTCCCAGGCCGAGCATGTTCGGCAGGCTGCGGACCGATGGACGCCGCGGCGCCGGCAGCACCGGGTCAGCCACCGCCGAGCCTCCGCTCCGTCCCGGCTCGCAGCCGCTCGATGTTGTCGGCATGCGCGACGACGACCACCGCGGCGATGAGGACCCCCGCGACGGCGGCACCGAGCACGATCCACCCCGCGAGGTGAAGGGAGACCGCCACCACGGCCACGCTCAGCGCGGCGAGGATCGAGCCCAGCGAGACGTACCGCGTCCGCCACACCGCCAGCGCCAGCACCGGCACGGCGGCCAGCACGGCGAGCGGCGCGAGCACGAGCATGGCGCCCGCACCGGTTGCCACCCCGCGGCCGCCGGAGAAGCCGATGAACACCGACCGAACGTGCCCGATCACCGCCGCCGTTCCGGCGATCGCCGCGCCCCACATCTCCGACCCCCCGAGCGCCCCGGCGATGGCCCCGCCCACGAGCACGGCCACGACCCCCTTCGCGACGTCGGCGAGCAGGACCACCGCGGCGAGGCCCGTTCCGAGGGTGCGCATGGCGTTCGTCGCCCCGGTGCGACCGGATCCTCCCGCCCGCGGATCCGTCCCGCGCAGCCGCCCCACGATCACGCCGGACGGAATCGCCCCGAGCAGGTAGCCGGCGAGGGCGGCGAGGACGAGTCCGACGGCCGGCACGACGGGACGGATCAGGTGGCCGGCGGCTGGACGCGGCGCTGGAGCAGCCGAAGGCCGACGAGCAGGCCGAGCACCACGACCCCCACGGCCAGCCCGATGTACATCGCCCGCGGCATCTCTGGCCAGCCCAGGCTGAAGGCGAGGAAGCCCGCGAGGAAGCTGAAGATCAGCGTCCGGATGAGCCAGCGGCGCGTGAATGCGCCGGGCCCCGCGGCGGCCTCCTGCTGCTTGCGGCGCGCCCGCTTGGCGGCGTTGCGCTCGGCGCGGGCCTTCGCGGCGGGCGGCAGGGCCGGCCCGCGCTCCATGGACTTCATCTGGCGCTCGTAGGCGCGCCGTTCCTCGCGTGACATCGGTCCGCAGTCTAACGACGCTCAGCCGCGCGGGTCCACCGAGCGCGGTGGTGGGGGGCGGCGGCGTCCGGACGGTCCCATCCCACCCCGGTCTCCGTAATCGACCTTGAGCTGCACCGGGTCCGAGCCGAACAGGAAGTTCGCGAACCAGTCGAGCGCGACGCGTGCCTTGCCGCCGACCCCCGGCACGCGGCTCCAGTAGTAGCCCCGCCACATGAACCACGCCAGCAGGCCTCGGACCTTGACGCCGAACACGACGCCGACGCCGGTATGGCTGCCGATGCTGGCCAGCGTCCCGAGCACGTCGTACCGAAACGGCTGCACGTCACCGGGCCGGCCGTCGATCGTCGCCAGGATGTTGCGGGCCAGGCGCTTCGCCTCGCGCACCGCGTTCTGCGCGGTGGGGGCGTGATGGCCCTCCTCCTCGGCCTTCGGAATCAGGGCGTTGTCGCCGATGGCCCAGATGCCCTCGCGGCTCGTGGCCATGGTGGGCCCGACGATGGCGCGTCCCGCCCGGTCGACCTCGATGCCCGCCTCCCCGACGATGGGCGAGGGTTTCACCCCACCGGTCCAGACCACGGTGCGTGCCGGGATGAAGGTGCCGGACTCCCCCACCACCACGCCGTCCTCGCGCACCTCCTTGAGCGACGTGCCAAGGTGAATCTGGTAGCCGCGCGTGCGCAGCTTGCGTGCGGCGTAGGTTCCCATGTCCTCCGGCATCTCCGGCAGCACGCGGTCCTTCAGCTCGACGATGTGGAAGCCGAGCTCCTCCTCACGGATCTTCGGGTAGAAACGCTTCCGGACGCGGCGGACGAAATCCTCGAGCTCGCCCGCCGTCTCGACGCCGCTGAACCCGCCGCCGCCGACGACGAAGGTGAGCTGCGCCCGCCGCTCGTCGCGGTTCCGCTCCAGGTCGGCGCGCTCGAGCATCTCGATGACGCGGTTGCGCAGGGCGAACGCGTCGGCCAGCGTCTTCATGCCCACCGCGTACTCGGTGATGCCGGTGATGCCGAACGTCGCCGTTTCGCCGCCGAGCGCCAGTACCAGCGTGTCGTAGTTGAGCCGATGCCGTTCCCCATCGCCGCCGACGACGACCACCTGCTTCGCGTCGCTGTCGATCCGCTGCACCTCCGCGGTCACCGCCCAGCTGGAGGGGCGTCGCAGCTGCGCGCGGAGGGCGGTCACGCAGTGACGCGCCTCCAGGTTGCCGGAGCAGACCTCTGGCAGCAGCGGGGTGAAGAGCGTGAAGTTCTCGCGGTTGACGAGCCAGACCTCGACGTCCTCGCGACGCCCGGTCAGCCTCTCCAGATGACGCGCGGTCTCCACCCCGGCAAAGCCGCCGCCGAGGATGACGACCCGATGCGGCCAGGGAGGATCGGCTCGGTAGATCGTGCGCATGAGTCCGATGATGCCACGCCCCCTTCGCGGGGATCGGCCACGAGCATCGAGAGGCGTCGGTCTGTACCATGAGGCGGACATGGACCAGCCGATCCGCGAGATCTTCGACCAGTTCAAGCAGCAGCTGCCGGACATCGACCCGGTGGAGACCCAGGAGTGGCTCGAGTCACTCGACGCCGTCGTCGACGAGGCCGGGACCGATCGGGCTCGGTTCCTGATCTACAAGCTGCTGAAGCGCGCTCGCCAGCGGCAGGTCGGCCTGCCGAGCCTGACCCAGACGCGCTACATCAACACCATCAGCCCGGAGCAGGAGCCCTTCTTCCCCGGCGACGAGGCGATGGAGCTGCGCATCCGGCGCATGATCCGCT
>JAHWJN010000166.1 GCA_019348395.1 Chloroflexota bacterium | reverse complement strand
CCACTCGACCCGGTGCGGTTCATCGGCAACCGGAGCAGCGGAAAGATGGGCGCCGCCATCGCCGAGGCGGCACGCGACCGCGGGGCGGCGGTGACGCTGATCGCCGGCGCCATGAGCGTCACCCCGCCGCGCGGCGTGACGGTCGTGGATGCCACCACCGCGCAGGCGATGCGCGAGGCCGTGCTGCGCGCCGCGCCCGGTGCCGACATCCTCGTGATGGCCGCGGCGGTCGCCGACTTCGCACCGACCAAGGCGAGCCAGCGCAAGATCAAACGCTCCGGCGAGACCCTCCAGATCGAGCTCCGCCCGAACCCCGACATCGTGGCGGAGGTGGGCGAGATGCCGGACGGTGCGCGACCGTTCCTCATCGGCTTCGCCGCAGAGTCCGACGAGCTCGAGGCGAACGCCGCCGCCAAGCTGCGCGACAAGGGGCTGGATCTCATCGTCGGCAACGTCATCGGCGGCCCGTTCGACGCCATCGGCTCCGACGAGAACAAGGTCACGGTCTTCGGCGGCGAGGGCGCACTGACCGACTGGCCGATGCTCCCGAAGCGCCAGGTCGCCGAGCGGCTGTGGGACCTCATCGGCGACCGATTCCGCCGGTCCCGCGGCGAGGCGGACGCCGGGACGGGCTCCCGACGCCGCCAGTGATCGTCGCCCGGACCGTCGACGAGCTCCGGGAGGCCGTCCTCGATCGCCGACTGGCCGGCGACAGCGTCGGCTTCGTCCCCACCATGGGGATGCTCCACGAGGGGCAGCTCTCGCTCGTCCGCCGCGCCCGCGAGGAGAACGGCTGCGTCGTCGTCAGCTCCTTCGTGAATCCGCACGCCTTCAGCCGGCTGGACGAGGGCGATGGCAACCACCGCGACCACGTGCGGGACCTGGCGCTCCTCGAGCATGCGGCGACCGACATCGCCTTCCTGCCCGAGGTGTCGACCCTCTACCCGCCCGACGACACGACCCGCGTCACCGTCGAGGGCCTGACCCGGCAGCTCGAGGGAGCGTCGCGTCCCGGCCACCTCGACGGGCTGACCACGGTGATGCTCAAGCTCGTCCACCTCGTCGGTCCGGCGCGCCTCTACCTCGGGCAGCGGCACGCCCAGCAGGTGGTGATCGTCCGGCGCATGCTGCGCGACCTGTTTCTCAACGTCGACCTCGTCATCTGTCCCACCGTGCGCGACGACGATGGCCTCGCGCTCTCGAGCGCCAATGCCCTGCTCGGGATCGAAGAGCGACACGCCGCCCCGTGCCTGTACCAGGCGCTCAAGGCGGCCCGCGAGGCATACGAGGCAGGCGAGCGGTCGGCGGAGGTCCTGCGCTGGAGGATGACCGACGTCCTTGCCACCGAATCCCGTGCCCGGATCGACTACGTGAGCGTGGCCGATGCCTCCACGCTGGCCGAGCTGCAACGGGTCACCGGGCCTGCACTCGCCCTGCTGGCGGTCTGGATCGGCCGGGCGCGTCTGACCGACAACATGCCCCTCGCCTGGGACGTCGCCGCGTCCGAATCGGCCTCCTGAAAGTACTAGTGCGGTCCGATGGCCGCCCCGTATAGTGCGGACCTGGGAGGCCGGCGAGTGCCCACGTCCGGCCTCCCTTCGCCGTGCCCGGGCGCTAGAGCCGGGCGAGCAGCGCGTCGACGTCGAGGGCTCGGTCCACCAGGTCGATGATGGTCGAGATCTTCTCCACGTCGGCCGGATGCGTCTTGACCAGGATCTCGTCGACCGCTTGCGCGGTGCGGTAGGTATCGGTCGGGACCAGGTAGGTGAACAGGCCGGCATCACGCAGCGCCTCGACGACCGATGACGGCGGCCGGAAGCCGCCGGTCAGCACCAGGCCGATCACGCGCGGGGCGGCCGTCGCCCGGTTCGCCTCGATTGCCGCCCGGATGAGGTCCTCGCGGTCGCCCGGCGTGATCACCAGCGTCCGGTCACGCAGCAGCTCGACGGCGTGCGGCGCCTGCATTGCGCCGATGGCCACCCACCCGATGGTCGACCCCGGCGTCGGCTCGCCGGCGAGCAGCTCCCCGTCGAGATGCGTCTCGACCAGCTCGAGGCTCGGGTTGGCGAGGAACTCCGAATACGGGATGCAGCCGAGCAGCTCGACGCCGTGCTGTGCCAGGCCGCGGGCGAGCACCTGGGGCAGGTGCGGGTGGGACGCGATGTCGACCTTGTTGACCACCGCGCCGAGCACCTCGACCCCGTGATCGGCGAAGAGCGCCGCGTTCAGCACGATCTCGTCGATCGGCCGGCCGATGCCACCCTCGCTGACGATGATCACCGGCGCGCCGAGCATCGCCGCGGCCGCCGCGTTCGAGAGCCCGATCACCGCGCCCACGCCCGCGTGGCCCGTCCCTTCCACCACCACGACGTCCTTGTCGGCGGCGACGCGTTCGTATGCGGCACGAACCCGGGCACCGAGGTCGCCCTCGACGCGGCCCATGATGAAGTCGGTCGTGAAGTGACGCGGCAGGGTCACCGGGCTCATGTCGTTCAGCGCGTCGGGAAGGTCGAAGACCTCGCTCATGAGCACCGCGTCCTCGTCGGCCCGGGTGCCCTCAACGACGAGGTAGCGCTGGCCGACCGGCTTCACGAAGCCGAGCGCCAGGCCGCGCTCGCGGATGGCGGCCAGCAGCCCGAGGCTCGCGGTGGTCTTGCCGCGGTTCTGGCCGGTCGCGGCCAGGAAGACGCGCTTCGTCACCCGCAGAGTCTACGGAGCAGCATCGAGACGCAGTGCGGTCGGGCCGCGGGCCGCGGCGGGGCGTCCGTCGTTGGCCAGCCTGGATGGCGACGGATAGCGGCGTCCTGCGTCGTGTGGCCAGGTGCACTGGCGCGGTGACGAAGGAACTGACGCCGCTTGGCCCGGAGGCCAGCGTGGCTGGCGGCACGAACACGGAGTACCGGTCGGAGCGACGAATCGCCAGCGTGACTGGCGGTCGGGTGGGACCGGCCCAGGCGTCAGCCGCGCGCCTTCGTGCGCCGCTCGACCAGATCGACCCCCTCGCGCAGCCGCCCGACCAGCTCGGCGTCGATCATGTCGGGCTCGAGGTGCTCGCCGAGCCGCTCGAGCATGTCGGCGGCGACGCTGAGCAGCACGTC
>JAHWJN010000165.1 GCA_019348395.1 Chloroflexota bacterium | reverse complement strand
GGCTGGTCGGCGGGCACGGAGTCGGCGGCGACCATGGGGCGCGGAAGTGTAGGCGCCGGCCTAGGCTGCACCGCCGGTGCCCACCGGCCGCTACGCGCCATCCCCGACCGGCCCGCTGCACGTGGGCAATCTGCGCACCGCGCTGGCGGCGTGGCTGTTCGCGCGCAGCGACGGCGCGCCGTTCCTGATGCGCGTGGAGGATCTGGACGCCTCCCGGGTGCGCCCGGGCGTCGAGGCGATCCAGCTGGCCGACCTGGCGGCGCTGGCGCCGGGTTCGCCGGTGCCCGGCCTAGGCCAGGCCAGCCTCGACCGCCTGGGTGAGCAGGCCCGGCTCCAGAAGGCGCAGGAGGCCGACGGACGGGTGCGCCACCGCCTCCGCCTCCCGGCGGAGGACGACCGCGGCCTGGCGCTGCTGCCCCCGCCGTCGCCCGGCGACCTGTTCTTCGACATCGAGGGCGACCCGTACGCCTTCGACGACGGCATCGACTACCTGTTCGGCGTCCTCGACACGGCCGGAGAGTTCACCGCGTTCTGGTCCACCGACCCGGATCGGCCCGACGAGATCGATCTCGCCGGCGAGAAGGCCGCCTTCGAGGCATTCATCGACTTCGTCCAGGCGCGGCGGCGCGAGCATCCCGGCATGCACGTCTACCACTACGCCCCGTACGAGGCGACCGCGCTGAAGCGGCTGATGGGCCGCCACGCGACGCGGGAGTCGGACGTCGACGAGCTCCTGCGCGGCGGCGTACTGGTCGACCTGTTCCGCGCCGTGCGGCAGGGCCTGCGCGCGTCGATCGAGAGCTACTCGATCAAGAAGCTCGAGCCGATGTACGGCTTCACTCGCGAGATCGACCTGCGCGATGCCGGGTCGAGCATCGTCGCCTTCGAGCAGTGGCTCGAGCTGGGCGAGGGGGAACGTCCGACCTCGGACATCCTGGCGCGGATCGAGGGCTACAACCGCGACGACGTGGTGAGCAATGCACGGCTCCGCGACTGGCTCGAGACCCTGCGAACGGAGCTCGCCGCCGCGACCGGGCAGGAGGTGCCACGGCCGGCCCCGCGCGCCGCGGAGGCGGACCCCGATCTCAGCGAGTCCGACGAGCGCGTCGCGCGGCTCGCCGAGCGGCTCACCGCCGGCATCGAGCCCGATCCCGAGCGGCGCTCGCCCGAGGAGCGAGCCCGGTGGCTGCTGGCGCAGCTGCTGTCGTGGCATCGGCGCGAGAAGAAGGCGGCGTATTGGGACTTCTTCCGGCGCATCGGCCTCACCTCCGACGAGCTGTTGGAGGAGGACGGCGCCATCGGCGGCATGCGCCTCGTCGAGGTGAGCGAGCCGTGGAAGCCGAGCCCGCGCGCGAAGAAGCACCGGCGCACGGCCGTCTACGAGTTCCCGCCACAGGAGCACCGCGACATCGGTGATCGGTCCGAGCTGTACGACCCTCACAAGTCGATGGAGCGCCCGGACGAGTGGATCGACGCCTGGAAGGTCGGCGCCTCCCTGGGCGACATCGACGACAAGCAGGGTCGACTCGAGCTGGTCTGGATGGAGGGCGCCGAGATCCGCCATCCCGAGGCGATCGTGGCGCTGAACGTCGTGGGAGACAACGACCACCGGGCCAGCCTGTTCCGCCTGGGAGAGTGGGTCGCCGAGCACGGTATCGATGCTCCCGGCCCGTGGCGCGCCGCCCGCGACCTGCTGCTCTGCCGGCCGCCGCGATGCGGACAGGGCACCGGAACCGCGCTCCGGCTGCCCGGCGAGCAGGATCTCGATGCCGCGTGCCGCCTGGTGAGCTGCCTGGACACCGGGACGCTCGCCATCCAGGGGCCACCGGGGTCGGGCAAGACCTACACCGGCGCCCGGATGGTCCTGACGCTCCTGCGCGCCGGCAAGCGCGTGGGCATCAGCGCCACCAGCCACAAGGTGATCGGCAACTTCCTGACCGGCGTCCTCGAGGCAGAGGTGCAGGCCGGCCTGTCCGGCACCGTCCGGGCGGCCCAGAAGATCAGCGAGGAGCCGCAGGGCGTGGCGGACGATCGCGTCACGAAGGAGGGCGACGCAACGAAGCTGCGCCGCGCCATGGCCGACGGCACCTTCAACCTGGCCGCGGGCACCTCGTGGCTGTGGGCATCGGAGCAGAGCGCGGACATGGTGGACGTCCTGTTCGTCGACGAAGCCGGACAGATCTCGCTCGCCAACGTGCTCGCCATGGCCCACGCCACCACCAGCCTGGTGCTCCTCGGTGACCCCCAGCAGCTCGACCAGCCATTGCAGGGCTCGCATCCGCCGGGTGCCGACCAATCGGCCCTCGCCCACCTGCTCGAGGCGCACGACACCATGCCCGCCGACCGTGGGCTCTTCCTGGAGCACACCTGGCGCATGCACCCGGAGATCACCCGCTTCACGTCGCAGGCCTTCTACGAGGGCCGGTTGGAGTCGCGCGAGCACCTCGCGCGGCAGGAGCTTCGGGCGCCGATGCCCATCGGCGGCGGCGGAGCGCGGCTGGTCCCGGCGGCCCATGCCGGAAGCGAGAACTGGTCGGCCGAGGAGGCGCACGAGGTGGCCCGACTGGCCCGGACGCTGGTCGAGAGCGGCGCGACGTGGATCGACGCCGATGGCGCGGAACGCCCGGTGACGTGGAACGACGTGCTCATCGTGGCGCCGTACAACGCGCAGGTCGGCGAGATCCTGACCCTGTTGCCGGCGGAGGCCCGGGTCGGCACCGTCGACAAGTTCCAGGGGCAGGAAGCGCCGATCAGCATCTACTCGATGACGACCTCGTCACCCGAGCTGGCCCCGCGCGGGATGGACTTCCTCTATTCGCGCAACCGCCTCAACGTGGCCACCTCCCGGGCCCGATGCGTGGCGATCGTGGTCGCCACGCCGGAGCTGCTGCGGGTTCGCGCCCGCACCCCGCACCAGATGCGCCTGGCAAACGCGCTGTGCCAGTTCGTCGAGGTCGCCGGGCAGGCGATGAACGGGGAGGCCTACGATGCGGCGACAACGCCCACCCCCACGCCCACGGAGGTCCCATGAGCACCATCCTCGTCCATCTCGTCAGCGGCCCCGAGCACCCGACCCGTGCAGCCCTCGCCTTCCTGGTGGCC
>JAHWJN010000164.1 GCA_019348395.1 Chloroflexota bacterium | reverse complement strand
CACGAGGCTTCCGAGGGTGCCGCCCTCTGATCAACCCGCTGACCCCACACGAGCGCAGCAACGAGAGCCGGTGGGTCGCCGGCTCTCGTCGTGAGTGACGATGACTGAACCGATGCAGCACCTGGACGCGGCCGAGGTCCGAGAGCGCTTCCAGCGCTTCTTCGAGGAGCGCGGCCACACGCGCGTGCCATCGGCGCCGATCGTGGCGCGCGATGACCCCACGCTTCTCTTCACGAACTCGGGCATGGTCCAGTTCAAGCGGGTGCTCACCGGCGAGGAGCGGCGCGAGTACTCGCGCGCGGTGGATGCCCAGCTCTGCCTCCGGGTGGCCGGCAAGCACAACGATTTCGAGGAGGTCGGCCGCACGCCGCGCCACCAGACCCTGTTCGAGATGCTCGGTAACTGGAGCTTCGGCGACTACTTCAAGGCCGATGCGATCCACTGGGCGTGGCAGTTCCTCACCGGCGAGCTGGGCATCCCGGGCGATCGCATCGCGGCAACGGTGTACACCGACGACGACGAGGCCCATCGCATCTGGTCCGAGGAGATCGGCCTGCCGCCGGAGCGGCTGGTGCGATGGGGCAACATCGCCCAGGGTGACGAGAAGAACTTCTGGCGCATGGGCGACACCGGCCCCTGCGGGCCGTGCAGCGAGCTCCACTACGATCGCGGCGCGCACCTGTCCGAGGGTCCGCACTGCATTCCTGACCACTCGGAGCACTGCCCGCGCTGGCTCGAGGTCTGGAACCTGGTCTTCATGGAGTTCGACCGTGCCGCCGACGGCAGCCTCACGCCGCTGCCGTTCAAGAGCGTCGACACCGGCATGGGGCTGGAGCGGATCACCTCGGTGGTCCAGGGCGTCGATTCGAACTACGGGACGGACCTGTTCGTCCCGATCATCGAGCGGCTCGCGGAGCGCATCGGTCACGATCCCGAGGCGGTCGAGAGCGAGCGCTTCAGCTACCAGGTGGTGGCGGATCACTCGCGCGCGATGACCTTCCTGCTGGCCGAGGATGTCACGCCGTCGAACGAGGGCCCCGGCTACGTCCTGCGCCGGATCATGCGCCGCGCGGTGCGCCATGGCCGCCTGCTCGGCATCACGGAGCCATTCCTGCGCGAGACCTGCGCCGTCGTCGTCGAGCGCATGGGCGAGGCATACCCCCACCTCGGCGAGCGCCGTGAAGCGATCCTCACCGCGGTCGAGGCCGAGGAGGAGAAGTTCGCCCGCACCCTCGAGGCGGGGAGCACCCGTCTCGACGAGCTGGTCGCCGCGGGAGGCACGATCGCGGGTGCCGATGCGTTCCGCCTGCACGACACCTTCGGCTTTCCGATCGACCTGACCATCGAGATGGCCGCCGAGCGCGGCGTGAGCGTCGACCGCGCCGGGTTCGAGGCCGCGATGGCCGAGCAGCGAGAGCGCTCCCGTGGCGAAAAGCGCGGCGGCCTGCGGCTCGACCCCGACGTTGCGGCCCTCCGCAGCGAGTTCATCGGGTACCCCAACGAGACGAGCGCCGACGATCTCCGCGTCCTCGCCGTGGTCCCCGGCACGCCGACCGCGGTCGTTCTCGACCGCACGCCCTTCTACGCGGAGGGCGGTGGCCAGATCGGCGACCGCGGCGCGCTCGTCGGCGCCGATGGCCGATTGGAGGTGACCGATACCCAGCGCGTCGGCGACGCGATCGTCCACCTCGGTGAGCTGAGCGGAACGCTGGCAGTGGGCGACCCGGTCCGCGGCGAAGTCGATCCCGGGCGGCGGTGGGCGGCGGCACGCAACCACACCGGCACGCATCTGCTGCATCGGGCGCTGCGCGACGTGCTCGGCGAGCAGGCAAAGCAGGCCGGGTCGTGGGTCGGCCCGGAGGCGCTGCGGTTCGACTTCCCCGCCCAGGCGGCGACGCCGCGCGATGCGCTGCGCGAGGTGGAGCGCATCGTGAACCACCAGATCCGTCGCGACGCGCCGGTCCACCCCGAGTTCATGCCGATGGAACAGGCGCAGGCGCTGGGGGCGGACATGTTCTTCGGCGAGAAGTACCTGCCCGAGTCGGTCCGGGTCGTCCAGGTCGACGGCTACTCGAAGGAGCTGTGCGGTGGCACCCACGTCGCGTCGACGGGCCAGATCGGCCAGTTCGTCATCCTCGGCGAGGCGAGCGTCGGCGCCGGCCTGCGGCGCATCGAGGCGGTGACCGGGGAGGGGGCCACGGAGCTGGTGCAGACGCGCCTCGAGGCGCTGCGTTCCGCGGCGCAGCTGCTGGGCGAGCGCGAGGAGCACGTTCCGCAACGGATCGAGGCGCTCCTCGGCCGGCTGCGGGAGGCCGAGAAGGCGGCGAAGGCGCCCAGGTCGGCCGCGAGCCGCCTGGACGCGGCGGCCGCGCTGCACGGGGCGCGAGAGGCGGGCGGCGCCAGGGTCGTCATCGAGGCGTATCCCGACGCCGACGCGAACGCCCTCCGCGGGCTGGCGGACGACCTGCGTGGCATGACCGGCCGGTTCGTGCTCGTTGCCTCCGGCGCCGCCGACGGCAGGCCGTCGCTGCTGGTTGCCGCCTCGCGCGACCTGGCGGCGGAAGGGTTCGACAGCGCCGCCGTGGTCCGCGAGGCCGCGGCGAGCATCGGCGGCGGCGGCGGCGGTCGGCCCGACCTGGCCCAGGCCGGCGGTCGCGACGTCGCGAAGCTCGACGAGGCGCTGCGCGAGGCCGGACGGCTGGCCCTCGAGGCGCTGCAGCGCATCGAATCCTCCTGAACCGGCCGGACGTGACCGTCACCGCCGTGCACGAGCTGTGGGGCCGGGTCACGGACCGGGTCCGACGCGCGGGGCGCGGGGGCGGCGGGCCGCCGGCGATCGCCGCACTCGACATCGGCACCGAATTCGCCAAGGCGCTTGTCGTCTCCGTGGAGCACGATGACGACGGCCGTCTCGTGGGCGTCGTGCGCGGGACCGGGCGGCAGCGCCAGGGGCTCGCCCACATGCAGTCGGGCACCGTCAGCGACATCGACGCGGTGGTGGCGAACTGCCGGATCGCCATGGACGCCGCGCGGGAGATGGCCGGCCGCCGGCCGATGGCGACGGTGATCGGCATCGCCGGGGAATTGGTGAAGGGCGCCACCAGCACGATGACCGCGCGGCGCGAC
>JAHWJN010000163.1 GCA_019348395.1 Chloroflexota bacterium | reverse complement strand
CATCCGGTGAGGCCGAGCGATGTGGCGCACGCGCGGGGTATCGTGGACGACGTGCTGCGCCAGATGCTCGACCACCGGTTCACCAAGGCGCGCGCCTCCCAGTACATCGACGGCGAGCTTTCGACGGAAGGTCGTCGGCGCGTCGAACGGCACACAAGCGTGTGCCCGCAGTGCCGCGCCTTGATCGCGTCCCTGCGTCAGATGCTCGAGGCGCTGCCGGGGGTGGCCGCGTCGCCGCGCCCGGGTCTCGCCGACGGCGTGGTCGAGCGCCTGCGTCGCGAAAGCTGACGCTCCGACCGATTCGGACAATCCGCGAATCGTCGGGCGCCATGCGAGGTCTCAGGAAAATGCTCATGTTCCGGGCGCCGGCCTGAGGTGGCCGATCGCAAGGTTGATCTGTTCGTCATCGGCGGCGGCACCGCCGGCCTCGTCGCGTCCCTGATAGCGGCGGGCGCCGGCGCCCGCGTCGTCCTTGCCGAGCGCTCGGCGGCACCGGGCGGGGACTGCCTGTGGACCGGATGCGTCCCGAGCAAGGCGCTCATCGCTGCCGCGACCCGTGCGCACGACATGCGCACGGCGCCCGATGTCGGCATCGGCCGAGCGGATCCCCGGATCGACTTCGCCGCGGTCATGGAGCATGTCCGCGGCGCTCAGCGGCGCCTGGCCCCCCATGACTCCTCCGAGCGGCTACGCAGCGAGGGCGTCGAGGTCGTGCAGGGCACCGCACGGTTCACCGGCGAGCGTACGGCTGAGGTGAGCGGGCGGACGTTCCGGTTCCGACGTGCGTTCATCGCCACGGGCTCGCGGCCCGCAATCCTCCCGATTCCGGGGATCGACGAGGTCGACGTGCTGACCAACGAATCCGTGTGGGACCTGCGCGAGCTGCCCCAGCGACTGGTCATCATCGGCGGGGGCCCGATCGGCTGCGAGCTCGGTCAGGCGTTCGCCCGGTTGGGCAGCGCGGTCACGCTCATCGAGGCGACCGACCGCCTGCTTGGCAAGGAGGAGCCCCGCGCGGGGTCGCTGGTCCGCGAGCGCCTGGAGTCCGACGGTGCGACGGTGCTCGCCGGCGCGCGCGTCTCGTCGGTGTCCGCCGGGCGCCTGGAGGTCGAGGGCCACGGCGACGCCCCGTTCGACCGCCTCCTCGTCGCCGCCGGCCGCCATGCGGAGTCCGACGGACTTGACCTCGCCGCCGCCGGCGTCGAGACCCGGCAGGGAAAGGTCACCGTCGACGGCCACCTGCGCACCAGCAACCGCGCCGTCTACGCGGGCGGCGACGTGATCGGGGCGCTGCCCTTCACCCATGTTGCGGCCTACCACGCGCGGACCGCCGCGATGAACGCGCTGTTCCTCACGCGTCGGTCCGTGGACCATGAGGCCGTGCCGTGGGTCACGTTCACCGACCCCGAGGTCGCCCGGGTCGGCCTCAGCGAGGACCAGGCGCGAGAGCGCTGGGGCGAGCGCACGACGTGCGTCGACTTCGAGTACGCCGACCTTGACCGCGCGGTGACCGCCGGCCAGGAGCACGGCTTCGCCCGGCTCGTCGGCGATCGCCGCGGACGGCTCGTCGGCGCGACCATTGCCGCGCCGGCTGCCGGTGAGTCGATCGCCGAGCTCGCCGTGTGGGTCGCCAAGCGCGGACGTATCGCCGACGTCTCACAGGCCGTGCACGCGTACCCGACCTTCGGAGAGGGACCGGCACGGGCAGCCGACGAGCACCTTCGCCGTCGTTTCCAGAGGCCGGCGGTGCGGCGGGTGACGAGGCCGGTGCTCACGGCGCTGCGGCTGGCGTCGCGCTGAAGCGAACCGGCGGTGCGCTGCGGCGGGTCTCACCTTCAGTCGAATCGGAAAGGAGTCAGGATGGCCGAGAGGGTCTTTGACATCGTCGTGGTAGGTGCCGGACCGGCGGGTGAGGTGGCGGCGGCGCGGCTCGCGGAGGCGGGTCGCACGGTTGCCATCGTGGAGAGCGAGCTGGTGGGCGGCGAATGCTCGTACTGGGCGTGCATGCCGTCCAAGGCGCTGCTGCGCCCGGCCGAGCTCCTCGACGAAGCCCGTCGGGTGGACGGCGCTCGCGAGGCCGTGACCGGCGACCTCGACGCCGAGGAGGTCCTGCGCCGGCGCGACCGCGTGATCTCCGGGTTGGACGACGAGCATCAGCTGGCGTTTCTCAACGACCGTGGCATCGAGCTGTTCCGTGGCCACGGCCGCCTGGACGGTGAGCGCCACGTGCGCGTGGGGGACGAGATCCTGAGGGCCGGCGAGGCGGTCGTGCTGGCAACCGGCAGTGGAGCCGCGGTCCCCCCGATCCCCGGGCTGGCCGACGTGGCGCCGTGGAGCAACCGCGAGGCGACGACCGCCTCGCGCGTTCCCAAGCGGCTCCTCGTGCTCGGCGGCGGCGTCGTCGGCGTCGAGCTCGCACAGGCGTGGGCGTCGCTGGGGTCGACCGTGACGCTCGTCGAGGCGGCTCCGCGGATCCTCACCCGCGAGGAGCCCTTCGCGTCGGCCGACGTCGCGGATGGCCTACGCGAGCGAGGCGTCGATGTGCGCGAGGGCGCGAAGGCCACCGCCGCGGCACGCGAGGACGGTGAGGTGACGCTCACGCTCGACAGCGGCGAGGCTGTCACCGCGGACGAGATCCTCGTCGCCGTGGGGCGACGTCCCCTGACCGACGACCTTGGTCTGGAGACGGTCGGCCTGCAGCCGGGGGAGTACCTGCCGACCGATGACCGCCTGCAGGTGCCCGGCCATCCGTGGCTGTACGCGCTGGGTGACGTCAACGGCCGGTCGCTGCTGACCCACATGGGCAAGTACCAGGCGCGCGTCATCTCCGACGCTATCGAGGGCGGCGACCTTCGCGCGACGCGCGACGACGCCTCGGCGCCCCGGGTCGTGTTCACCGACCCACAGGTCGCGGCGGTCGGGCTCACGCTCGAGCAGGCCAAGCAGCAGGTGCTGCAGGAGTTCCCGCCCGGCGCGACGTTCGGCGTGGAGGACGCCGACGAGCCACGATGCCTGCTGATGGACATCCGCAGCCCGCTGGTCGAGGCGGTCATGGACGGCTACCGGCCGATGGTCGGCTTCCTCACCGACTCCGGCAGCGACGAGGCGCTCGACCGCAGCCGCGTCGACTCCGCGATCTTCACGCTGGCTTC
>JAHWJN010000162.1 GCA_019348395.1 Chloroflexota bacterium | reverse complement strand
GGCGCGCCAGGAGCGCACCAGTCGGTCCTCGTCGAAGAGGCCGATCGTCACGTTCGTGTTGCCGATGTCGGCCGCCAGCAGCTTCACGCGGCGTATCGTAGCAGCGGCGTCCGCGCGACCCGCCGGCGGACCGGTGCGATGCTAGACTCGCCCGGACCCGCAGCCAGCAGCAGCTCGATGACCGACGCTCGCGCCAAGCTCTACATCAACACCGGTGTCGTCACCAGCAAGAGCGACATCTACAACATTCTGCGCCCGCTGCTGAAGCAGACGGTGACGTACACGTACCACCGCGGCTCGCGCGTCGAGTCGAGCGGCACCGGCTGGGTGGAGCGGATCGTGGTGGATCATGCGGACGTTGCCTCGTACTTCACGCCGCTGGCCATCTGCCTCAACCTGGACTCGTTCGACTACCTCCAGTTCGACACGACCTCCGACCAGCTGCTCGTCTACACGCTCGTCGTCGGCAACGAGCGGGTCGTGATCGAGTTCGCCGCGACGGGCGGCGGACGAGCGCTCGACGCGGACGGCGAGCCGGCTTCGAGCTCGGTCGGGACGGGGCGTCCGCTGCCGCGCAACGCCGAGGAGCTCGCCCGCGACCTGCGCTTCATCCAGATGGAGCTGCTCATGGCCGGTGAGGCGGGCGACAGCGACCGCGACCGCGCAGACGAGGACGAGGACGGGGCGTGACGGCGTCCCTCCGCGTCAGGCGTCGGTCCGTCGCCACGACGCCCCACCGGCGCTCGGTGCTGCCGAGCGGCCTGCGCGTCGTGACCCAGGCCATGGAGACCGCGCGCTCGGTCAGCGTCGCGCTGTTCGTGCCGCTCGGCTCGCGGCACGAGGACGACGGCCGGGCCGGACTCTCCCACCTGCTAGAGCACCTCGTCTTCAAGGGGACTCGCGGCCACCCCGAGGCCGGCGGCGTCTCGCAGGCGGTGGAGGGGGTCGGCGGCAGCGTCAACGCCAGCACCGACCGAGAGCTCACCGTCTTCAGCGCCAAGGTGCCCGCCGGCCGCGCCGAGGTCGCGCTCGAGGCGGTCAGCGAGCTTGCCCTCCACCCGCTCCTCCGCAGCAGGGATCTCACCTCCGAGAAGCCGGTCATCGCGGACGAGATCCGGATGTACGTCGACTCGCCCTCGGATCACATCTTCACCCTCTTCGACGAGCTGCTCTACGGTCGCCACCCGCTGGGCCGCGAGATCGCGGGATCGATCGGCTCGGTGCGCCGCGCCACGCACGAGGCGGTGGTCGGGCACTGGCGCTGCGGCTACCGCACCTCCTCGATGGTTCTCGCCGTGGCCGGCGCGATCGACCACGACGAGGTGGCGCGCACGGCCGCCGAGTGGGAGGTCGGCGGTCCCGCCACGACGTACGGGCGGATCGGTCCGGTCCCGCGCGCCGCCCCGGCTCCGGACGCGGCGCCACCCGGCGCCCTCCGTGTGTCACGTCGCCGGCTGAGCCAGGGGAACCTGTGCCTCGGCATGCCGGGCGTGTCACGCGACGATCCCGACCGGTGGGCGCTCGAGCTGCTCGGGGCGGTCCTCGGCGACGGGATGGGCAGCCGCCTGTTCATGGAGCTGCGCGAGCGCCGGTCACTCGTCTATGACGTGTCGACCTTCGCCGCAACCTACGCCGACGCGGGGACGATCGGCGTGCACGCGGGCTTCGATCCCGATGATGCGGACACGGTCGTTGGCGCCATCCTCGAGCAGCTCGATCGCATCGCCAGCGAGCCGGTCGCCCCGGCCGAGCTGGACCGGGCGCGCGCCTACACGCGAGGTCGCCTGGAGCTGCGCATGGAGGACAGCGGAGCGGTGGCCGGCTGGATCGGCACCGGGGAGACGCTCCTGCCGCGCATCCTGGAGGTCGACGAGGTGATCGAGCGGCTGGAGGCCGTCACGGTGGACGAGCTGCGCGACGTGGCGCAGCGCCTGATCCGGCCCGATCAGGCGCGCCTGGCCGTCCTGGGGCCGTTCTCGACCCGCTCCCGGTTCGAGCGGCTGCTGCGGGCATGAGCGACGACCCCGAGGACGAGGTCCATCTCATCGACGTGATCGCCGACGAGCTGACGCTTGCCCGCGCGCAGCTCGACGCCGGTCTGCCGGCCCTTGCCGAGGGCACCCTCCTGCGGCGGCTGTCCTGGCTCGATGCCGACGGCGCCGGCCCGAGCGACGAGGGCGATGCGCTCCGGGCGCTGCTGGCCGAGGCGCTCTGGCGCCAGGGGCGTCCGGCTGCCGCCCGGCGCACCATCGAGGCCATTCGCCCGAGCAGCCCGCAGCGGCGCCTGCCGATCACCGGAGTCATCGAGGCCGACGTGCTCGCCGCGGCCGGGGAACGCGACCGAGCCGCCGGGGCGATGGAGCGGGTCATCGACGCCATCGGAGCGGACGCGGCGTTCGAGATCCGTGGGGGCATGCCCGGCCCCCTGTCCTGGCCGCTGCCGGCGGAGCTGCGTGCGGAGCCGGCGCGCCCATCCCGTCCCCCGTGGGCGCAGCCGCCGGCCTCCGATCCGGATGAGCCGACGCCGGCAGACGACCAGCGGATCGCGGTTGCTCGCGGCCGGATGGAGGAGGCGCGCGTCGCCTACGTGGCCGGCGACCTCGAGCGCGGCGACATGGAGATGTCGATCGCCGTGCGCCTCGAACCCGGACTGGCGGGCGACGGCGTGAGCATCATCGAGCCGACCCTCGGCGCGCGGCCGAGCGCGGAGCGTCTGCTACTCTACGGCGACCTGCTCCGCGCCGCCGGCCGCCGGGCGGAGGCCGACGAGGCCTTCGGGAGCGCCGCCGAGCGCCGCAGCTGATCCCTTCACTTCTTCACCAGGAGCCGCCTCCGCATGCAGCGCACTCTCGTCCTCGCCAAGCCCGACGCCGTCCAACGGGGCCTCATCGGCGAGATCGTCGGCCGCTTCGAGCGCAAGGGCCTCAAGGTCGTCGGCCTGCGTCTGCTCTCGGTCCCGCGAGACATGGCGGAGGAGCACTACGCCGTCCACGCCGGCAAGCACTTCTACGAGGGCCTCGTCGAGTTCATCGTCTCGGGGCCGGTCGCCGCCTTTGCGCTGGAGGGCCCGGACGCGGTTGCGGTGGTGCGCAGGATGGTCGGCAAGACCATGCCGAACGAAGCCGAGCCGGGGACGATCCGGGGCGACCTGGGGGTCAGC
>JAHWJN010000161.1 GCA_019348395.1 Chloroflexota bacterium | reverse complement strand
GTGCCGGAGCAGGCCGATCATCCGCCACAGTCGCGTGTCGCTCGGCGCAAGGAAAGCTTCGAGGTTCTCGGGGGCCTCCTCGGCGAGGCCCCACGTGGGGTCCTCCCACAGCCAGCCACCGCCCCGCGGCTCGAGCGACCGGATCGCCTTGAGCAGCGCGGGGCCGAACTCGCGGTCGATCGCCATCGCCTCGCCGGTGGCCTTCATCTGCACGCCAAGGCTGCGGTCGGCACGCGGGAACTTGTCGAACGGCCAGCGGGGCAGCTTGACGACCACGTAGTCGACCGCCGGCTCGAAGGCCGCCGAGTTGCCCCCCGTGGCCGGGTTCGGCATCTCGTGCAGCCGATGCCCGAGCGCGATCAGGGCCGCGATCCGCGCGATCGGGTAGCCGGTCGCCTTCGACGCCAGCGCGCTGGATCGCGAGACCCGCGGGTTCACCTCGATCACGCGGTAGTCCGACCCGTCCGCCGCCACGGCGAGCTGCACGTTGCAGCCGCCCTCGAGCTTCAGGGCCCGCACGATCTTCAACGCACAGCGGCGCAGCTGCTGGACGAGCGGATCGGGCAGGGTCTGGATCGGTGCCACGACGATCGAGTCGCCGGTGTGAACACCCATCGGGTCCAGGTTTTCCATCCCGCAGATGGCGATCGTGGTGTCCGATGCGTCGCGCAGGACCTCGAACTCGACCTCGTACCATCCGAGCAGCGAGCGCTCGACGAGCACCTGTCCGATGGGGCTCGCGGCGAGACCCGCCGCAATCCGCGTCCGTGCCTCGTCCGGCGTGTGCGCGAAACCGCCCCCGCCGCCGCCCAAGGTGAAGGCGGGCCGCACGACCACCGGCGCGTTCAGGTACTCGACGAAGCGCATGCCCTCGTCGAGATGCTCCACCACCGCCGACTCCGGGACCGGCTCCCCGAGCCCGGTGACCAGCGAGCGGAACCCGCCCCGATCCTCCGCGGCGCGCACCGCGTCGAGCGGCGTGCCGAGCACCCGGACTCCGCATCGGTCGAGGACGCCGGCATCATCGAGCGCGACGGCCAGGTTGAGACCCGTCTGTCCGCCGAGGGTCGGCAGCAGCGCGTCGGGGCGGTACTCCTCGATGACTCGGGTCACGTGCTCGAGGGTCAGTGGGCGGATGATCACCGTCCCGCCGACGTCGGGGTCGGTCATGACCGTGGCCGGGTTGGAGTTGACGAGGATCGTCTCGACGCCCTCGGCCCGCAGCGCCAGGCAGGCCTGCACGCCGGCGTAGTCGAACTCGGCGGCCTGGCCGATCAGGATCGGTCCGGATCCGATGACGAGCACGGAGCGCGGGGCGGTCATGCGAGCGAACGCTCCAGCGCGAGGTCGAAGACCCGGGCGGCATCGATCGGACCCGGCGCCCCCTCCGGGTGGAACTGGACCGACGCGATCCTGCCACCGGCATGGACCAAGCCCTCGACGCTGCCGTCGTTGAGGTCGCGGTAGCTGACCGCGTATCCGGCAGCCGCCAGCGCGGGGGCGTCGAGGACCTCCACCTCGTGGTTATGCGCGCCGATGTCGACCCGTCCGCTGGCCTGCTCCAGGACGGCGTGGTTGCCGCCGTGATGGCCGACCGCCAGCCGCCGGGTCGGGGCTCCGGCCGCAAGTCCGAGCAGCTGGTGGCCGAGACAGATCCCGAGGATGGGCGGACCACCGGCGATGGCGACGGCGGCGAGCTCGCGGACGACCTCGATGTGCGGGTGCATCCGCGACGGGTCGCCCGGCCCCGGCGAGAGGACGACGAGGTCCGGCTCGTGCGCGGCGACGTCGGCCGCGCCCGCGTCCGGCGGCAGGGCGATGATCTCGATCCCTCGTGCCGTCAGCGCCCGGAGCAGCGAGCGCTTGACGCCGTAGTCGACCAGCACCGCGCGGGCACGGCGGTCGCCATCCGGCGGAACGACGAACGGCTGTCGGGTACCCACGGTGGCGACGTGATCGACCGCGTCCCACGGCGTGCTGGCCCGGGCCGCCCCGACGGCCTCCTCCTCCCCGATGTCGAGCGGCACGATCACCGCCCGTCGGGCTGCTCCATTGCGGAGCTGGAGCGTCAGCGCACGCGTGTCGATCCCGCTGATGCCCGGGATGCCGCCCTCGTCGAGCAGCTCGCGCAGCGCGACGCCGTCGCCCGGTGGCGGCTCGACGAGTCGCGTGACGACCAGCGCTCGGGCATGGACACGCGAGGACTCCAGCTCCGAGCGGTCGATGCGGTAGTTGCCCGCCATCGGGTGAGTGAGCACGACGATCTGACCCGCGTACGACGGATCGGTCAGGATCTCGCCCCAGCCGGTCGCCGCGGTGGTGAAGACGAGCTCCCCCTCACCGAGCCCCCGAGCGCCGTGAAGTCTGCCGGTGATGGTGGTGCCACCCTCGAGCGCGAGGAGCCCCGGAGACGACGACGACGCCGATCCCGTGCTGGCGGGTGGCGTCGTCGAGAGCGGTTCGTGTGCGGGCGCGGGGGTCATCGGTCTCCTTCCCGGCATCACCGTGCCGGCCTTAAAGGAATCCCGGTGAGTCTACCCGATCATGCGGCCGTCCGATCGGTCGAGGAGGGCAGGCGTCGCCGGACCTCGAGCACACCCCGCAGCAGCAGCAGACCGGTGGTGGCCAGGGTCAACAGGATCGGAAGCCAGACGACGACGAACCAGATCGCACCGTCCAGCAGACGCTGGCCGATCTCGACCAGGGAGGCGAGCGCCCGGTCGAGCTGCGCGCCGGGGTCCCACGTCTCCGCCTGCTGAGTGATCGGCTCGGGTCGGGGCACCAGGGTCACGGTCAGGGTCGACAGCGCGGCTCGATCCTCGAGCGCCTCGAGCTGGGCCCGCAGCTGCTCGATCTCGCCGCGCACACCGTCGAGCCGAGACTGGACCGCCAGGATGTCCTCGATCTTCTCGGCCCGAGCCAGCAGCTCCCGGTAGGACGCCTCGGACGCGCGCAGGTTCTCGATGCGTGCCGCGAGGTCCACGACCTGGGTCGTGACCTCCTCCTCGCGCGTCGCCTCCGCGATGACCTCGGCGTCGAGCTCGTGCAGGCGGGCGAGCGCGGTGTCGAAGCGGTCGGCCGGGATCCGTACGGTGAGCGACGCCCGGTCGTCGAGAGTGCCGGCCTGTGAACCGCCGACGTAACCACCCCGCTCGGCGACCAGTG
>JAHWJN010000160.1 GCA_019348395.1 Chloroflexota bacterium | reverse complement strand
CGGCGTACTCGCCGCCGCGATCGCGAGGGTCGTCGGAATGCACGCGCGGCAGTCCGGCGGCCGCGCGCAGGCGCTCCTCCTCGCGCCGGTCGAGCTCGATGGGGTCGGGGATGCGGACCTCGGGATCGGTCCTGGTCATCGGGGTCGGCTCTTCGAGTCGTCGAACTTGCCCGCCTCCGGGCCGCCGGCCGGGGCGTCCTCGCGTTCGTCCGACGGCGGGAAGGTGACGGCGGGAGCCTCGCGGAAGCGGGCGAGATCCCACGTCTCGGGGCGCTCGAGCGGGTTCACGCCCGCCGCGGCGGTGTCGGCCGCGTCATCGGGCAGGACGAAGTCCTTGCGGTGGGGGAACGAGCGGTAGTCCGGCGACATGTAGATCCGGCGCAGGTCCCGGTTGCCCTCGAAGACGATGCCCATCCTGTCGTACATCTCGCGCTCGTGGAACATGTTCCCCTCCCAGAGGTGGGTGATCGTGCGGATGCGGGGATCGTCGCGGTCGACGGGGGCCCGAACCCGGACCCAGCTGGGGTGCAGGTCCGAGTAGAGGTGGTAGACGACCTCGAACCGGTTCCCGGCCCCGTAGTCCACGGCGCCGGCATCGGCGAGCATCCAAAAGTCCAGGTCCGGGTCGTCGCGCAGGATCGTCAGCACCTCAACGTTCCGAGAACCGTCGACCTGGAACTCGACGGTGTCCTCGTCGGTCCACAGCTCGCGCAGGTCGGAGCCGAGGCGATCGGCGAGCAGTCGCACGAGCGCGCCGGCAGCGACGGGAGCGGTCAGCGCACGTCTCCTTCCCAGCGCGTGCGCTGCGGGCCGCGATCGACATAGGTGCGCCACTGGCCGCGGCGTTGCTTGACGAGCTCTTGGAGCCTCATCATGCCGTAGATCAAGCCTTCCGGGCGCGGCGGGCATCCTGGCACATAGATATCGACCGGCAGGACCCGGTCGATCCCCTGCACCACGCTGTAGCTCCGCTTGAAGCGTCCGCCCGACGTGGTGCACGTGCCCATCGCCACGCACCACTTCGGCTCCGGCATCTGCTCCCATAGGCGGACGAAGGGGCCGGCCATCTTCGTCGTCAGCGTGCCGGCGGCGATCAGCACATCGGCCTGGCGCGGGCTGGCCCGGAAGGGGAACATCCCGAAGCGGTCGACGTCGTTGACGCTCGTCGCGGTGCTCATCATCTCGATCGCGCAGCAGCTCAGCCCGGACAGGAGCGGCCACAGCGAATTGGCCCGAATGAGGTCGAGCACGTAGTCGGCCCTGGTCGGAATGACCTCGAGCAGGCCGTGGAACCCGCCCTGCGGGTGCTCCTCCATCCGGAACTCGCGGAGCAGCTCGTCGTCACCGGCCTGATCCGGGATGATGATCGGCGGCTCGGCCATCCCCGGGCCGCCGTCGTTGTCGGTCGTTGTCGGTCGGTCTACTGCCATCTGAGGTCACCCTTCTTCCATGCGTAGAATTCCCCCCACATCAGAATGGCAAGGAAGATGCCGATCAGAATGATTCCCTGCATCTCGATGGCCCGCACGCTGATTGCCCACAGGTAGACGAAGATGATCTCCACGTCGAACGCGACGAAGAGCAGGGCATACAGGTAGAAGGCGAGGCCGAAGCGGCTCCACGTGTCGCCGATCGTGTCGATGCCGCACTCGTACGGCAGGCCCTTCTGGGGGCGCCGCCGCCGATGCGTGATCAGCCAGCTGAACAGGATCGTGCCGAAGACGAAGGTCGTCGCGGCGAAGGCGAAGCCGATGACGTAGAGCAGTCCGGTGTGATCCATCTCCACTCCGGTTGCACGCGTGGTGTGCGCTGGTGGTCAGGTCCGGTCGCGGACCCGACGGGTTTGGGTCGCTTGATTTCGTGCAGCGCCGCGCACGGATCGACGTGCTCGAGTGCTGCGTGAACCAGTCTAGCAGGGCCGCTCCCGAGCGTGAAATGCCCCTGGGGCGCGGCGTAGCGGCTGTGTCTTACCCCCTTGCCCGATGTATCGGGCAGGATGACGCGGGTCGGCTCGCTCGCGTGCATCTGGCCCGATGTTTCGGGCACCGCGGCACCCGAACGCGTGATCTGGGACCTCCCGGTGACGGGCTGCCCGATAGATCGGTGGAAACGGCACCCGACGAGCCCCGCTGGCGACGAGGTGCCCCGATAGATCGGACGAGAGCGGATCATCGGCCCTGCCAGGCAGCGCGCACGATGAGCCGCAGCCCGTCGCTCACCAGCGCGTGACCGCCGAAGACGAACGGTACGGGTGCGGCGGCCGCCGCGGCCGTCAGCTCGTGCAGCCACGGCGTGGCGACGCGCGAGGCGTCGCCGAAGTCCGACGCGAACCGCTCCTCCGCCGGTGGCCAGTCGCGTGCGTCCGCGGATCGGGCGACCGCCGACATGAGCACGCGCGTGTCGAGCACGACCGCGTCCCCCAGCCGTGCCAGCTCCGCGACGAGCTCGGCGGGAGCCGCCCGCCCCATCAGCGCGGCCAGCACCGATCGTGGCGGACCGCCGTCGCCGCGCGCCGACCGCATCCCGCGCTCCTCGACGAAGGCGCGGACGCGGCAGGCCGCCTCGGTCTCCAGCTCGGCCGACGTGACCCCGGCAATCCGGCCGGCCACCACGAGCTCGGCGCTCCGATCGCGGATGACGTCACCGAGGCGCTCGAGGTGCGGGACCTCCAGCGGGCGGCCGCCCGGCAGCCGGGCCATCTCGAGGTATCCGCGCACCGATCCGTCCAGCGGACGGACGCCGTCGAGGCGCGTCGCGAGCCGGAGCAGCGCCAGGTCCAGGGTGGTGTCGACGTCGAAGCGCGACCATCCGGCCCCGCCCAGGTCCCGCAAGGCAAACCCGGCCTCGCCCAGGCGCCGCGCGGCGGCATTGTCGGTCTCGCAGGCCTCGAGGACGCCCAGCGCGCGGTCGAGGTCGCCGGCGACCACGAACGCGTCGGCGCTGAACCGGTTGTTCGCGACCACCTCGCCGTGGATCGGCGACAGGAGCGTGTCGAGCGCGTCGTCGGGCACCAGCACCAGTGCGCCGCCGCCGGCGTAGCCGACGGCGTCGATCCGCGCGGCCGCCTCGGCCAGCGCCGGGCGGACGGCGGCGGCGAACCACCGGCCCCAGTGGAAGGACTCCGATGCCGTCGCGGGCAGTGGCCGGACCGCCGCCCCGAGGCGTCCCAGGCGGCGGAGATCGGA
>JAHWJN010000015.1 GCA_019348395.1 Chloroflexota bacterium | reverse complement strand
GAACGAGCGCGGGAATCCGCATGTCCTGATCGTCCTCCGGCAGGATCCAGCCGGACGGCTCGTTGCCAGCCGCGGGGCCCGCGAAGGCGACCATGCCGAAGATCGCGGCTGACAGTGCCAGGATCAGCCGCCGGACGACGCTCGGGACGCTCGGCTGGCGCATGGGTGTCCCCACCCTATCGCGCGGGACCGTCTGGTGCAATTCGGGAGACTGGCACACCGGCTGCTTTCGGAGCCCTCATGGGGGCTTCCACCAGCGAACGCGAGGCCCGCACCTGCATCAGGTGCGGGCGAACGGGCTCCAACGCCTTCCGACCGATTCCGGGCGTCCAGGGACGCACGGACTGGATCTGCTCGCACGTCGATCCGTGCGTGGCCCGAATGCGGACGCGTCACCGCACCGACGCCCGGCTGTCCGTCGGGCGGCCGCCGACCTCACCGATCGCGCCCGCCCACCTCAGCGAGCGACCCACCTGCGTGGTCGGCTCCGATCGAGCATTCGTGGACCGGCTCGCCGACATCCTCGTGGAGTTCGCCGCTGCCGACGTCGATCGGCTCGACCTGTCACGCCGCTCGCTCGACCAGGTCGGGCGACGGGATTACGGGCTGATCGTGGTCGACACACGCCCGGGCGACCCGGTGGCGTGCGTGAACGAGCTCACGCGCCGGCTGGCGGCGCCACGCCGGCGCGACTGCAGCGTGGTGGTGTGCCACGACCCGGAGCCGGTCAGCCCGGCGATCGAGCACTTCCTGCGCGGCACGCGAGCCATCGACGTGACCCGCCCGATCGACCCGGACGGCTTCGTTGAGGCGGTGCGGCGCGCCTCCGATGGGGAACTCGTCCCCGCCGCGAGCTGATTCGCCGTCACGCAGCGCTCGTACGGGGTCGGCGAGCCGGCGTCGGACCTGGACGCGGCGGGCCCCGCGGAGCCGACCGCGGCCCCGGCTACGGGATGCCGAGGCGCGCGGCTCCGAACTGACCGGGCCAGTCGTCATCCGTGCTCCAGATGTCGTCCTCGCCCGGTACGAGGCGGCTCGCATCCTCATCGGCGGACGTTGGTGTCCGTCGCGCCGGCGAGGGGATGACCGCCCGCGTGCCGTGAACCGGAGGGCTGGAGGCGCTCCGTCCGGTTCGCGTCCTGGTTGGTCTGGCCACCCGATATCCCCCGAGTGTCCTCTGGTGAGGGCATCGCAAACGTCATGCCAGAGACCGGCGCCGCACGCCCCGACATCGAGCCCGCTGCGGCATGACTTCTGCTTTTCGGCCCTGCGGCTCCTCATACACGAACGGACCCACAGGAGAGGCACCACATGAAAGCGTTTCTTCGGGACTATGGGCTCGGTGTGGCGCTTGCCGTCCTGTTCCTCGTCAGTTGGCTCATCCAGTCCCTGGCGGGCTGGGTCGAGTTCACGGCGGAGCAGGCATCGCACGGCGAAACGGCCCAGCTGTTCGGCAGCTCCGGATACCTCTGGCGCTGGCTGGAAGCGACCTTCGAGAACTGGCAGTCCGAATTCCTGCAGCTGTTCACGATGGTCGTCCTCACCGCATTTCTCATCCATCGCGGGAGCTCGGAGTCCAAGGACTCCGACGACGAGATGATGCTGCAGCTGAGTGCGATCCGGGACCAGCTCGACCTGCTGCAGAAAGAGCGGGGCGAACGGCGGGAACGAAAGGGAGCGAAGGCATGAGTCACCAACAGGTGACCCGGTTCCAGCAGCGCCGCCGGGAGATCGAAGAGGACCTCAACCAGACGATCGAGGACACGATCCGTACCCACGGACCGATCAATGCGCTGGCGTGGCTGGCGGTCGCCGGCGGAGGGTTTCTGCTCAACCTGGGCGTCCTCGTCTGGGTGACCGGTGGATAGCTCGCAACCGGGCACCCCGCCACCTCCGGTGGCCGGCCTCCAGGCGGCGTACTACGCGGTCAGCGGAGCCATGCCGCTGGTGGCGTACCCGCTGTTCGAACGGATCACCGGTCCCAAGCGCGAGCCATGGCTGGTGAAGACCGTGGGGCTCATCACGGTGGCGATCGCCTGGGTTCTCGCCAGGGACCCTGCTAACCGGCATCCGCAGACGCGTTCACGCCCCTTCGGAGACCAGATTCGACGCCTGACGGCCGCCTACGATGAACACGGATACGGACCGCTGAGACCCGAACCTAGCTGACCGCGCGGGCGTCGTCACGCTCCGGGTTGATGTACGTCACACCGAGCAGGACGGCGGCTGACCCCAGGTGCAGCAGGACATCGGCGCCGCCGATCGGCATGAGGCCGAAGGTGTCGGGAGCGACCAGGCCCAGGAGGCCGACCACGGCGTACACGCCGCCGACGATCCGCGCCATGAGGACGGCACGGCCATGCTCGGTCGAGCCGTACAGCAGGGCCGCGCCGATCAGCAGGTGCACGACGTTGTGGAGGGCGTTGATCGGAAAGATCCCGAGCAGGTCGCCGCTGGCCGACTCCATCTCGGCGTGGCTGGCATCGGTCACGATCGGCTCTCCGAGGAAGCCCAGGATGCCGACCAGGACGTAGACGACGCCGAAGACGAGCGTGACGATTCTCACCAGGGACATGTGCAATTCTCCAAGACTCGAGGCCAAATCGAGAGGCGCTATGGCAAGAGGTATGCCCGAGACGGATTCGGGGGGCGTGGCACTCGACCTGCCATCGGGACCGTCATCGGACATCACCGCAGGAGACATGCATGCAGACGAACACGAGCCACCACTACCGATCGGAGAGCGGGATCGACAACCCGGTCGACGATCAGCTCTACGACCTGCTCCAGGCGCTCACGTCGAAGTGCGAGGCGCTCGAGGCCTACGCCAAGTATGAGCAGGATGCCGATGGTGAAACGCGACAGCTGTTCCAGCAGCTGGGGCGCGATGACGCCGAGCACGCGCGTCAACTGCTCGATGCACTCCGCTCGAAGCTGAACGGCTCGCAGTAACCACGGTGGGCGGCGCGCGCCGCCCGAAACGGCACGGCCCCCGAGGGAGAGCTTCTTCCCCGGGGGCCGTTCGTGTCGCCACGAATGTCGACTGAAGTCAGCCGTTGCGCAGTGTGGCCAGCCTCGCCTCCACCTCCGACTCGGTATCAGCGTCGTCGAGCGAGGCGAATTCCTCCTCGAGCGAGGAGGATGCGACCTCCTGCATCCCTCTGGCCATCGCCTCCTCGCGCCGAACCCGCTCCTCGAAGCGGTTGAGCTCGGAGGTCGGATCCATGACGCTGACCTCGCGCACCGCCTCCTGGACCTGGCGCTGGGCCGAGGCCATCTTGGCACGGCTGACGAGCTCGTCGCGCTTCTGCACCAGCTCTTCACGCTTGGCGCGTAGCTTGTTCAGGCCGGTCTTGAGCTGCTCGGTCAGATCGGTCTGCTGCGCGATCTGGCCCTCGAAGCTCGACACCGAGTTCTCGAAGCTGATCTGGCGCCGGATCGCGATCTTGGCGAGCTCCTCGAAGCGCTCCGCTTCCGCGGTGTTGCCCGCGGTTCGCATCTCGTCGGCCTTGCGGGCGGCCGCGCGGGCCTTGTCCCCCCACTCGCCCTGGGCCGCCTTCGCCTCGCGATGGTCGTCCTCGAGCAGCCGCAGGTTGCCGACCGTCTGCGCCACGGCCGCCTCGGCCTCGGCGATGTTGTTGGTGAAGTCACGGACCAGCTGGTCCAGCATCTTCTCCGGGTCCTCCGCGCCATCGAGCAACGCGTTGATGTTGGCGCGCATCAGCTGACCGATGCGCCCCAGGATCGTTGACTGTGCCATTGAACTCCTCCTGCGTGTCGACGGCCGATGCCGCCGGATTGGTGTCCTTACCAGCCGCCTCCACGGGAACGACCCCCGCCCCCGCCGAAACCGCCACCGAATGACCTTCCTCCCCCACCGAACCCGCCACCGCCGAATCCGCCACCGCCGAATCCGCCGAATCCGCCGCCGCGACGCCCCCCGCCGCCGGACAGGATCGAGCCGATGATGCCGCCGATGATGGCGCCGCCAACATCCGAACCCCATTCGCGACCCGTGCCGAAGGGTTGCCCCCCGATCACCACGGTGCCGCCGCGCCCGTTCCGATCGGTGACGTCGAAGTCGCGGCGAGCTCGCTCGTACGCCTCGTCGGCGAGTTTCGCCGCGCGCTTCGCCTCGTCGATTGCAGCCGAGGCGTCACCCTCGGCCAGTCCACGGGCCCGCTCCAATGACGCCTCGGCCTCGGAGAGCGCCGTCCGGGGCCGACGACCGACCCCGTGGTGGCGTGCCGCGATGAAGTCGGCAGCTCGAGTGGTGGACAGCTCGGCCGCCCGGATGGCAGCGGCGACCGCGGCACGCTCCTTGGCGCGGCGCTCCTTCCCCTGGCGCACCCGGGCCACGATCGCCTCGGACTCCGACTCCGCCTCGCGCGCCAGCCGGTAGGCGAGCACGAGATCGCGCGGAGAGCCGGCCGCCGCTCGCCGCGCTGCGTCGAGCTTCGTCTCTGCGCCGGCCAGCTCATCGGCCTGGTCGGCGTCCCCAGCGCGCTCCACGGCCGTGCGAGCAACCTCCAGGTCCGCGTCCGCGCGCGCCAGTGCACCGTCCAGGTCGGCGCGCGCCTCGTCGAGGGCGGCCGACTCCTGCTCGATGGCGTCGATCAGTGCCTCCGCCTGGGCCAGGGTGTCCTGCGAGGCCTTCGCCGCCCGGGCGGCCGCGCCCCCCTCACCGCGTTCGAGCGCCTGGCGACCCTCAGCGGCGCCCCGCTCGGCCAGCTCCAGGCGCTTCCGTGCCTCGCCGACGTTGCCCTGGATCGCGCTGCTCGAGCCCGACGCCTGGTCGCGCAAGGTGGCGAGCTGCGTCTCGACCTCGGGCAGTCGGGCTCGAACCGCGGCGACGCGCCGGTCCTGCTCGGCGAGCACCTCGGGGGCCCGCCGCTCGAGGTCGCGGAGTTCCCGGAACGCGGACGTCTGCTCCTCCACCAGCTCGCGCGCGCGATCGGTGCGGGTCACGATCTCCTTCAGCAGCTCTTCCCGCTCCGGCGCAGTCTCCGGCTCGTTGTCATCCAGCAGTTGCCGTGCGCGGAACGCGGCCTGCAGCTCGCCGCGTGCCTCGGCCAGCGCCGCCGCGAAGGGCGTCGCTGCCTCGCGCCCGAACTCGGCCTCCACGAAACCGAGCTCCTGGCCGTTGTGCCGCAGCAGCTCGTCGGTCTCGATCAGCCGCGCGTTCGCCCGTTGCGAAAGCCCGCGCAGCCGCAGGTCGCGCTCGCGGTCGTCCTCCTCGGCGGCGCGGCCGGATCGCCATCGGTTCCAGAGGAACCATCCGCCGAAGGCAAGAAGGGCAACGACGATCACCACCGTCAAAAAGCCGCCTCCACCATCGCTGCCCGCGGGCGGCGCACCCTCGCCTGGCGCCGGGTCCGGGTCGGTGTCGCCGGGGACGTCACCGGCACTGGCCCGGGCCAGACCATCGGCCGCACCGGCCACCGCAGCCGCCCACTCCCCGCCGGCAAGAGACGGCTCGACGTCCTCGACGAGGAGGCGGTCGAGCTCGTCATCGGTGATCTCGTCGAGGGCGTCGGACACCCACAGCTGATAGCGACGATCGCCGACCGCCACCGCCAGGAGCGCATCGTTGCCGCCGAGGGCGTTCTCCGCCGCGACCCGCTCGATGAACTGGTCCATCGGCTCGCCGCCGCTGGTGTCGACGAACAGTGCCCACAGCTGGACGCCGTGCTCCTCCTCGAGCCGCTCGATGGCGACCTCCGCGTCGGTGCGCCCGTCGCCGAGCACGCCCGCCTCGTCGGTGATCCGATCAGTGAGCGTCTGGGCCAGCGCGGTGGGCACCGCGACGCACAGGGCCAGCAGGGCCAGGAGGACGGCGAGGGCGGCGCGGAGCAGGGCTCGGGGTGCCGGCATCGATGCAAGCATAGGTCGAACGCGCAGATTGCAAGGTTCCTGCCTTCGGCACGCCCCATGCTTTTCATCCGAGCATGACCACCACCGAACGTCACCAGGACCCTCAGACCCAATATCCCGAGCCGCCGTTTCCGGAGCAGCAGCAGGAGCCGCCCGGTACCGAGGCGGAGCTCGAGCCCAAGGCGGACCACGGCCAGGAGACCTATCGCGGCTCTGACCGCCTGACCGATCGCGTGGCCGTGATCACCGGCGGCGACTCGGGCATCGGCAAGGCGGTCGCGATCGCCTTCGCGCGCGAGGGCGCCGATGTGCTGGTCAGCCACCTCGGCGGCGTGGAAGAGGCCGATGCGGCCGACACCGTGTCGTGGGTGGAGAAGGCCGGCCGTCGCGCCATCTCGGTCGCCGGCGACATCCGGGATCCCGACGTGTGCCGGTCGCTCGTGGAACGCGCCGAGTCGGAGCTCGGCGGCGTCGACATCCTCGTCAACAACGCCGCGTGGCAGGACTGCGGGGATCGGCTCGAGGAGGTGACCACCGAAGAGTGGCGCAGAATCTTCGCCACCAACATCGAGGCGATGTTCCACCTGGCCAAGGCAGCGGTTCCCCGCATGCGCGAGGGTGGGACGATCATCAACACTGCCTCCATCCAGGCCTTCACTCCCTCGCCGGAGCTGCTCCCGTACGCGGCCACGAAGGGTGCGATCGTGACGTTCACCAAGGCGCTGGCCCAGGACCCGGGGGTCCTCGAGCGGGGGCTGCGAGTCAACGCGGTCGCCCCCGGGCCGATCTGGACGCCGCTCATCCCATCGACGATGCCCGCAGAGAAGGCGGCCACGTTCGGTGAGAACACGCCGCTCGGTCGCGCCGGGCAGCCTGCCGAGCTGGCGCCGCTGTACGTCTTCCTGGCGTCGCAGGAGTCCAGCTACATCACCGGCGAGGTGATCGGGATCACCGGTGGCCGCCCCCTGACCTGACCCTCACGCCCAACATCCGGCACGCCGCGTGCGAACGCAGCGGCATGACGACGCGCTTCCTCACCTCCCGCGGCGGCAGACTCGCCGGCGACGACGCGACGTCGTGCCACTACCATGCCGAACGGATGCTCGCCTCGCTCTGGGCACTTGGCAGTGTCGGCTCGCTGCTCGGCATGCGAGCCATGGGCCCATGATGCGCCGCATCCTCGCCCGTCCTGCGGCCATGCAGGCGGCCTTCTACCTCGCCGGTGGCGCATGGCCGCTCATCGCATATCGCTCGTTCGAGCTGGTCACCGGGGCGAAGCGCGAGCCGTGGCTCGTCAAGATGGTGGCGCTGATCACCGTGGTCATCGGCGGCGTGCTGGCGACCGATCCGGCCGGCACGGCGCGGCAGACCAGGCTGCTCGGCGTCGGGACCGCCGCTGCCTACGCGCTCGTCGACGTCTGGTACGCAGGCATCCGTTCACGGATCCGGCCGGTGTACCTCCTCGACGCGGTGGCGGAGGCCGCCCTCGTCGTGACGTGGTTGGCGAGGCGACCCACATGACGGGGCTGCACGCCGCGGCGTGGCCGCTCCTCGGCGTCGCCCTCCTGGGCCTGGCGGGCGTTTCGGCGACCGCGGCCATGCGCAACCGGGCGCCGGCGACGCTCGAGCTCCTGCGGCGCGGGGCGCTCGTCCTGCTCGTCGGCCAGGCGGCCATCGGCCTCGCCCTGGCGGTGCGCGGCAGCGGGCCGAGCGAGCTCCTTCACTGGATCTACGGCGTGGTCGTCATCGCGGTCCTCCTCGTCCCGGGTGCCATGACCGAGGACCGGCCCCCGGCCGCGCGCTCGTGGGCACTCGCGGCGGGCTCGGTCGTCGGCGCCATCCTGGTGTGGCGGCTGGGGGCGAGCGGATGAGACGGCTCGCCGCTGCCCTCGCGGGCCTGCTCGTCGTCGGCGGCGTCGCCGTGGCGCTCAGCCTGGAGCCGGCGCGGGCCGACAGCCATGATCTCGAACCCGGATCGATCGAGCGCGGCGCGCGCCTGTACCAGGCGGGCTGCGCCACCTGCCACGGCGACTCCGGCGAAGGCGTCGATGGCTGGCCGCCGATCGTGAACGCCGGCGAGGCATCGGCCGACTTCCAGCTTCGGACGGGCCGCATGCCCTACGCGCAGGAGCGCGGTCAGCAGGCCCAGCGCAAGCCCCCCGCGTACGGTGAGCAGGAGATCCGTGACCTCGTGGCCTTCGTCGCGAGCCTCGGCGACGGCCCGGCCATCCCGGAGGTCACGCTCGATCCCGCGCTACTCTCCCCGGGCCAGCGGCTCTTCGCCTCCAACTGCGCGCCCTGCCACGGCGCGAGCGGCAACGGGGGCGCACTCGGCGGCGGGGCCATCGCCTGGCCGCTCACCGACGCGCCGCCGCTCATCGTCGCCGAGGCGATGATCACCGGGCCAGGGCAGATGCCGATCTTCGACTGGCCGCAGGAGGACCTCAACGCGACCGTCACCTATGTGGAGTACCTGCGGAGCGCACCGAGCCCCGGCGGCTTCTCCATCGGCGGCATCGGCCCGGTGCCCGAAGGCCTCGTCGCCTGGTTCGTCGGGATGGCCGCTCTCGCGGCCGTCGTTTACCTGGTCGGACGGGAATGGGATCGCACCGGGGATGGAGGATGACGGCGGAACGCCTGATCGCCGCGTCGCTCGTCGTGAGCGCGCTGGCCTCCCTCGCCCTCGTCGTGGTGTTCTTCGTCGGTGGTCACCCGCAGATCGAGGGCATCCTCCTCGCCCTGGCGCTGGGCGGCCTCGGCGCAGGCATCGTCATCTGGTCGATCCGCCTGCTGAACGCCCCGATCCAGGTCGAGGAACGCCATCCGCTCGCCTCTCCCGAGCAGACGCGGAACGATGCGGCCAGCACCGTCGACATGCGCAGCATCACGCGGCGAACGTTGCTCGTCCGGCTCCTGCTCGGCGCCGTCGGCGCCCTGGCGGCGGCTCTCGCGATCCCGGCCCTTGCCCTGGGCCCCGGCCCGGGACGCGAGCTGTTCCAGACGCCATGGCGGGCGGGATCGCGCATCGTGGGAGACGACGGCCTGCCGATCCGGCCCGACGACCTCGCCATCGGCAGCGTGCGAACCGTATTCCCCGAGGACGCCATCGGCTCACCGGAAGCGGTCACCCTGCTCATCAAGGTCCGCCCCTCGGAGCTGCGGCTGGACGCGCAGCGGATGAGCTGGGCGCCGGAGGGCTGCGTCGGCTACTCGAAGATCTGCACCCATGCCGGCTGTCCAGTGGGACTCTACCGCGCCGAGGAGCACGCGCTCCTGTGCCCATGCCACCAGTCGACCTTCGACGTGCTGCGCGGCGCCGTGCCGACCTTCGGGCCGGCTGCCCGACCGCTCCCGCAGCTGCCGATCGACGTCGACGCCGACGGATTCCTCGTGGCCCGCGGTGACTTCCCCGAGCCGGTGGGCCCGTCCTTCTGGAACCTGACCCACACCGAGACCGACGGCTGATGTTCCGCTGGCTCGACGAACGCCTGGGGCTGGCAGGGTGGGCGCGGACCGGCCTGCGAAAGGTCTTTCCCGACCACTGGAGCTTCCTGTTCGGCGAGGTCACCCTCTTCTGCCTGGTGGTCCTGGTGCTGACCGGCGTCTTCCTGACGCTCTTCTACGTGCCGGACTCGACACCGGTGGTCTACGACGGCGTGTACCTGCCGCTCCACGGCCAGACCGTCTCCGCCGCGTACGCCTCCACGCTCGACATCTCGTTCGAGGTGCGCGCCGGGCTGGTAATGCGCCAGGTGCACCACTGGGCCGCGCTCGTCTTCGTGGCCGCCATCGTCGTCCACCAGCTGCGCGTCTTCTTCACCGGCGCCTACCGCAGGCCACGGGAAATCAACTGGCTCGTCGGCATCGGCCTGCTCGTGTTCGCCTTGGCGATGGGCATCACCGGCTATTCGCTGCCGGACGACCTGCTCTCCGGGACCGGTCTGAGGATCATCCACTCGGTCATCATCAGCATCCCGTTCCTGGGGCCGTGGATCGGCTCACTGCTGTTCGGCGGCGAGTTCCCCGGCCACGCGATCATCAGCCGGCTGTTCGTCTTCCACATCATGCTCCTGCCGGCCCTGCTCATCGGCCTCGTCGGGGTACACCTGGCCATCCTGTGGCGCCAGAAGCACACCCAGTGGCGCGGCGCTCGCGAGACCGAGTCCAACGTTGTGGGCAAGGCCTTTTGGCCGACCCAGGTCTTCAAATCGACCGGGCTCATGATGCTCACTGCGGCGGTCCTGGCACTGATGGGCGGGCTGATCCAGATCAACCCGGTCTGGATCTACGGTCCCTTCGATCCGACGCGCGTCAGCGCACCGGCGCAGCCGGACTGGTACGTCGGGTGGCTCGACGGTGCCCTGCGCCTCTTCCCGCCGATCGAGTTCACCCTCTTCGGCATCACGATCCCCTCCCCGTTCATCCCCGGTGTCCTGCTTCCGGGCCTCGCGTTCGGGATCATGACGCTGTGGCCGTTCATCGAGAGCCGCGTGACCGGTGACAACCGCGAGCACCACCTGCTCGACCGTCCCCGCGACGCGCCGCTCCGCACGGCCATCGGGGTCGCGGCGCTGAGCGTCTTCGTCATCCTCACGCTGTCCGCCGGCAACGACGTCGCGGCGGTGATTCTCAACGTCCCGCTGGAGGCGACGACGAACCTGCTCCGCCTCGCCGTGCTCGTCGTCCCCATCGCGGTGGGCGTCCTCACCTACCGGGTCTGCGTCGAGCTCACCAGGCGCGAAGCTGCCGCTCCCGGTGGGACGCGACCGGTGGCGGTCCGCCTGCGCCGCACCGCGGACGGCGGCTTCGAGGAGGTCGACTAGGCCCGGTCGAGCTGGGTCAGCCAGCCAAGCAGCGCCCAGGCGAGCAGTGCCAGGCCGGGCAGCAGGAGCCACGTCCCGAAGATGAGGCCCAGCCCTGCCACGACGATCGACGCGGCCGTGATCAGCGGCCATGGGCTGCCGGTCGGGATGAGGTCGGGGCCGCCCTCGAGGGGCGGCGGGGCATCCACCCGCTCGTGGAACCCGATCGCGCGGTTCACCGCGCCGAGCAGGCGGCCGGCGATGCCACCGGATCGTGGACGAAGCTCGGCCGCGGCCGACGAGGCGTGGAGGAGCACAAGACCGATCACCGCGACGAAGCCGACGACCAGGGCGACGAGCAGGGCCGTCCCGGCGGGCTCCTTGCTCACGAGCCAGTACACCACGGTGATCGGGACCAGGTAGACGAGGCCGCGAAGGAAGAAGCGCACCTCCTCAGCCACGACGACGGCGCCCCTCCTGCGACCGCGACGCCGGAGGTTGGATTGGCTCGCCGCCCTGGCGCGGACCGAGCGCCAGCCGCTCGTCAAGGACGGGGCGATCCGAGGTGATCGGCGGCAGGCGGGCGAAGTTGTGATGGGGCGGTGGCGAGCTGGTGGCCCACTCCAGCGTGTGCCCGCCCCACGGGTCGTCGCCGGCCAGAGGCCCGTGGCTCAGGGAGGTCACGAAGTTGTACAGGAAGATCACGACGCCGAGCGCGATGACGGCCGTGCCGGCGGTGGAGACGAAATTGAGATCGGTCCACCCCGTGGCGGCCAGGTAGTCACCCACCCGTCGCGGCATGCCGTCGATGCCGAGCTGGTGCATCGGGAAGAAGGTGAGGTTGAAGCCGATGAAGACGAGCCAGAACTGGATCGCCCCCAGCCGTTCGTCGAGCATCCGCCCCGTCATCTTCGGGAACCAGTAGAAGACGCCGGCGAACATGGCGAACACGCCGGTCCCGAACAGGACGTAGTGCATATGGGCCACGACGTAGTACGTGTCATGCAGCGCGTAGTCGATCGGCGCCGAGGCGAGGAAGACGCCGGTGATGCCGCCGATGAGGAACATGCCCATCATGCCCAGGCAATGGAGCATCGGCGTGGCGAGCCAGATCCGTCCGCGCCACATCGTCGCGATCCAGCCGAAGAACTTCACACCGGTGGGGATGGCGATGAGAAATGAGGTGATCGTGAAGAAGAGGGCCGCGATCGCGCCGGTCGTGAACATGTGGTGCGCCCAGACGCTGAAGCTGTAGGCACCGATGAGGACCGTGGCGAAGACGAAGGCCTTGTATCCGAAGAGCGGCTTGCGGCTGAAGACCGGCACGATCTCGCTGACGATGCCGAAGAAGGGCAGCGCGATGATGTAGACCTCGGGATGGCCGAAGAACCAGAACAGGTGCTGGTAGACGAGGGGGTCGCCCTCCGCGGTGAAGAAGCTGCCGCCCAGATTGCGGTCGATGAACAGCATCGCGAGCGCGGCACCGATGACCGGGAACGTGAACAGCATGAGCACGCTCGTCACGAGGATGTTCCAGGTGAACAGCGGGAGCCGGAACATCGTCAGTCCGGGCGCGCGCATGGCGAAAATCGTGGCGAGCAGGTTGACGGCGCCGAGGATGGAGGCCACGCCGGAGAGGAGCAGCCCCATGACCCACAGGTCGGCGCCGAGGCCGGGCGAATAGGTCGCCGTCGACAGCGGCGGATAGCCGTACCACCCGAAGGCGGCCGCGCCGGCCGCCACGAAGAACCCGCCGAACACGATGAGGGCGCTGAACAGGAACAGCCAGTACGTGAAGGCGTTTAAACGCGGGAAGGCGACGTCCGCGGCGCCGAGCTGGAGCGGGACGAAGTAGTTCGCCAAGCCGACGACCATTGGCGTGGCGAAGAAGAAGATCATCGCCGTGCCGTGCATGGTGAACAGCTCGTTGTAGGTACCGAGGTCCATCAGCTGCAGCCCGGGGGCCGCCAGCTCCGCCCGCATCAGGATCGAAAACGCGCCGGCCACCAGGAAGAACAGGAAGGCGGTGACCATGTAGAGGACCCCAACCTTCTTGTGATCGGTGGTGGTCAGCCAGCTCACCACGCCCTCGGGCTCGCGAGCGACATGCCCCGCGCCGCCGCGCCCGCGCACGTCCCCTTGGGCCGCCGTCACGGTTCGGTCCTCGCCTGGCTGGCCAGCCAGGTATCGAACTCGTCTCCGGGCACGGCCTTGATCTCGAACAGCTGCCGCGCGTGCAGGAGGCCGCAGAACTCGCCGCATTGCCCGCCGTATGTGCCAGCCAACTCGATTACCACGTCGAAGCGGTTCTTACGGGTCGGGAGCGCGTCGCGCTTGATCAAGAAGGCCGGGATGCTGAACGAGTGCACGACGTCCGTGCTGGTGATGACGAAGGCGATGGTCCGCTCGGTCGGCAAGGTCAGGGTCGGCGGGTCGGCGGCGGTGCCGCTCACGACGACATCGGCCTCCTCGTAGGTGAAGCGCCAGCCCCATTGAAAGCCCTCCACCTCGATCGTCAGGGAGGGTTCCTCCTCGCGCGCGTCCACCTGCGCCAGGACCACCCAGGTGAAGCCGATGAGCAACACCACCAGCGCCGTGGGCAGTGCCCACCACATGATCTCCAGGCGCAGATTGCCGTGCACCGGTTCGGGGAGAGCGACATCCCTGCCGGGAGCGCCGCGGTAGCGGACGACCGACCAGCCGATGAGCGCCGCGACGAAGACGAACACGATGGCCGCGGCCACGAAGAACAGGTCGTACAACCACGCCACCTCCCGGCCGCGATCCGTCACGGCGGCCGGCAGGCATCCCGTCAGTGCGACCAGGAGCGCGGCCTCTGGCAGTCGCCGCCACGCGCGCCGCGGCTTCGTCACGGGGCCAGCCGGGCGGACGACGCGAGGACGCCGGCTGGCCGCCGCGGATCGCTGGACAGCCGCGTCGCCGGTCGGGCCGGGCCCACGTCGGCGTCCGCCACCGGAGCAGTGTCCGATCCGCCGATGGGCATCAGGCCGTCCTCCGCTCAGCACCATGGATTCGGTATTTCACCACGCGGCGGGTCGTCAGTGCCGAGCGGGCCGAAAGCCTCCCCCTGGAGGAGGATGGGCCGATAGTGCCTCCGCGCCGGACGCCCCTCGCGACGATTCCTCACCCGGCCCAATCGCGCGCCGGTCAGCCCTCCTCGACGATGAGCGTGCCCTCCATGCCCGGATGCAGGGTGCACACGAAGGTGTACTCGCCGGCCTCCGGGGCGGTGAACTCCAGCACCTCCGACTCGCCCGGCGCCACGGTCGTCGCCGTGGCCTCGTTGATCGGCTCGCCGAAGGTGAGGTTGTGCGGGACGGAGGTCGACTGGTTCTCGAAGGTGAGCCGCACCGTGGCACCGGCCGGCACCGTGACCTCCAGCGGGTCGAACTCGTTCGCCGTGCCGGTGTCCGTGCCGACGGTAATCTCGACCACCTCACCCGAGGCGCCGTCCGTCGGCGCGGCGGTCTCGGACGGGGCACCACCCTGGCCGACCTCGTCGGCGGGGCCGACCCGGTACACGTTGCCCGAGTCGAGGCTCACGACGTACACCATGCCGTCCGGACCCGTCACGATGTGCGTGACGATCCCGAAGCCACTGCCGACGACGTACTCCTCGCTCTCTCCGAGATCACCCTTCGACTCGTTGTCGTCGACCAGATCCGAGAGACCCTCGTCGTCCCCGAAGTCGAAGCCCGAACCGTCAGAGGCCAGCGGATAGCGGTAGATCGAGTCGGTGAGCACCGTCCCGAGCCAGGCCGTGTTCATCGACGACTCCCCGAGCGAGTCATCGGTCACGAAGCCGATGGAGGTGACCGCCGGCGGGTAGCGCCACGAGAAGACCGGGTCGACGTACTGGCTGCCCTCGTAGGACACCAGGCGTTCCTGCGCCTCGTCGGCCGATTCGGCCAGCTGGTCCGGCGGGTACTCGGCCACGTCGGTCCCGTCCTCCGAGGCCACCTCGAGCTCGCGGTACTCGTCGAAGCGCTCGACCGGGCCCATGAGCTGCCACCACCCGGAGTTCGACCCGGCTTCGAACACGTTGATCTCGTCGTAGGTGTCGTCACCGTTCTCGGTCTGCCAGAGCGCACCGGAGGTCGGTTCGAACGCCAGCCCGAAGCTGTTGCGGACGCCGTAGGCCCAGGTGCGGGCCAGGTTCTCGGCGGCTTCGCCGTCGAGCTGGCTCGCGGCATCGACGAGCGGGTTGTCGTCGGGGATCGAGCCGTCGTCGTTCACGCGCACCACGACGCCGGCCCAGTTCGCCGAGTCGAGGCCGCCCTGGCCGTCGATGTTCTGCAGCTCCCCGCGCAGGTTCTGGTCGCCGTTGACGAAGAACAGCGTGTTGTCCTGGCCGAACACCATCTGGCCGCCGTCATGGTTGCCGCGGATCCTGCCGGATGTATCGGTCTCGAGCGTGTTGCTGCGCATCTCGACGATGTTCAGGTCCCACGTCAGGGACTCGCCGTCCCATACGAAGCGGTCGACGCGGTTGCCGAGGTCAGGCACCGCGAACTCCTCCTCCGTGTCGGGGCCCAGCAGCCCGCCGTCACCCTCGCCCTCGCCGCTGGCAGTCCAGTAGAGGTACACGAAGCCGTTGTCGTCGAACTCCGGATGCACCGCGATGCCGAGCAGGCCGCGCTCGTCGAAGAAGTTCACCGCCAGGTCGAGGACGGGCTCGCCGATGTCCCCATCGGTGACCCGGTGC
>JAHWJN010000159.1 GCA_019348395.1 Chloroflexota bacterium | reverse complement strand
GTTGACGATGCCGGCCGGCACGACCGGAGGCACGCCGGGGCCGGCGGCCACGAACCCACCGTTCACCAGGCCGATGAACAGGATGAACAGGCCGATGCCGACCGCGATCGCTCGCTTCAGGTTCATCGGGATCGCGTCCATGATCGCCTCGCGCAGGCCGGTGAGGACGAGGACGAGGATGATGATGCCTTCCCAGACGATGATCGCCATGGCCTGCTGCCACGTGAACCCACGCGTCAGGATCAGCTCGAAGGCGACGACCGCATTGAGCCCGAGGCCGGCGGCCAGGGCGAACGGGTAATTCGTCGCAAAGCCCATGGCGATGGTCAGGATGCCGGCGGCGAGCGCGGTTGCCACGGCGACGGGAATGAAAGGCGGGCCCAGGCCGTCGAGCGGGCCGCCGCTCAGGATGCTGGGGTTCACGAAGATGATGTAGGCCATGACCATGAATGTGGTCAGGCCGGCCCGCACCTCCGTGCCGACGCTAGTCCCCCGCTCGCTGAGCTTGAAGAATGAGGCGAGGCCGCCGCCGTCGGATCCCTGCGGCGTCCGCTCACTCCTCGGTGCGTCCGATTGCTCCACTCGGGTCACCCTCCGCTTCTGCACACCCGAGCGCCCGACACCATAGTTGGGCGCTGATGCCGCGGTGCAGCCTACTCCGCGGGGAGCGGCCCGGTGTGCCGTTTCTGCAGCGGGGCGCGGGTCAGCGGCGCAGGAAGAGGTTGAGCAGGATCGTCAGCACCACGCTGATGACCAGCATGGTGACGATCGGGACGTAGACGCCACCCCGCTCGCCCTCGATCGCGATGTCACCGGGAAGGCGTCCGAACGGCAGCCGAACGCCGAGCGCCGCCAGCCCGCCGACCACGACGAGCAGGATGCCGATGATGAGGATGACCTTGCCGATCTCGGGACTCATCTCCTCTCCCCTTCCCCGCTCACGTGTCGAACAGGCCCGGCTGGGCGGCCGCTGCGGTCGAACCGGGCGGCGGCGTCCGGCCGAGGTGCTCCCAGCCCGACGCGGTGAGCTGCCGGCCTCGCTGCGTCCGCGCCAAAAGGCCGATCTGCATGAGGTAGGGCTCGACGACGTCCTCGATCGTCTCGATCGGCTCGCTGACCGTGGCGGCCATGGTGGCCAGCCCGACCGGTCCGCCGGCGTGGTGATCGGCCATGGCCTGGAGCAGCTGGCGGTCCATGGCGTCGAGCCCGCGTGCATCGATCTCCAGCAGGCCGAGCGCGTCGGCGGCGAGCGACTCGGTCACCTTCCCGTCGCCGCGCACCTGGGCGTAGTCGCGGACCCGCTTCAGGAGCCGGTTCGCGATCCGCGGCGTGCCTCGTGAGCGTCCGGCGACGAGCCGGGCGGCGTCATCGGACATGGCCACGCCGAGCAGGTCGGCGGATCGGCGCAGGATGCGCTCGAGCTCGGGCTGGGTGTAGTAGTCCAGCCGATACGTGACGCCGAATCGGTCGCGCAGCGGCCCGGTGATGCTTCCCACCCGCGTCGTGGCCCCGATGACGGTCACGCGCTCGATCTGGAGACGGACGGTCCGGGCTCCGGGTCCCTTGCCGAGGACGACGTCGAGCGCGAAGTCCTCCATGGCGGGATACAGGATCTCCTCGACGGCATGGCTGAGCCGATGGATCTCGTCGATGAACAGCACGTCGCCCGTGCCGAGGCTCGTCAGGACCGCCGCAAGATCACCGGCGCGCTCGATGGCCGGGCCCGATGTCGTTCGAATCTGCGCACCCATCTCGGCCGCGACGATGTTCGCGAGGGTCGTCTTGCCGAGGCCCGGCGGGCCGTAGAGCAGGACGTGATCAACCGGCTCCGACCGATGTTTTGCCGCGTCGAGCAGGATCGCCAGGTTCTCCTTGACGCGCTCCTGACCGGCGAACTCGTCCAGGCGCCGCGGCCGGACCGTCGACTCGAGGGCCAGCTCTTCGTCGGCGACCTCCACGCTCGTCACGCGCTCGATGGTCACCGGACCGCCCCCGTCGTCGCCGAATCGAACATGTGAGCGATTCTACCGCTCGCCGAGGGCCTCCCGGGCCCAGTCGCGCACCGTGTCGTGATGGTCCGACCAGGCCTCCCACGTCGCGATGCCCCAGCGCCTGACCAGCGCGGCGTGCGCCTCGCCGGTGGACGCCTGGAGCACATCGGCCACGGTCATCGCGAAGCTGGCCGGGGGCGTCAGCCAGGGCCACACACGGTCCGAGCGCGCGAGCCGCTGGGTGATGGCGTTGACGAGCTCCACCGGCAGCTCATGCTCGAGCCACTGGCAGATGGCCACCAGGTGCAGTGCCACCGATTGCCGCTGCCGGCGGTCGTCATGTCCCGGATGCTGCACGGCATAGACGTCCGCGCTGTGTCGATGCATCCGCCCGTACGCCATGTCCTCGAGCTCGCGGGCCAGGAGCTCGCCGTAGGTCGCCCAGCAGGCCGCCGATGCACCGATGTACGGGTGGGTCTCATCGGCGACGTGGGGCAGATAGCGCTCGGCGCAGCCCGGGCAGGGCTCGGTCACCCGCTCGAGATCCGCCGGGGTGTCGACGTCCGGAATCGGTCCACCGGGCTCGACCGGGGTGACCTCGTCGGGGACGCCGCGCAGGAGCTGGCGGAGGCCGACATCACCGACCAGGCGATCGGCCAGGTCGAAGGCCGCGCGCTCGACAAGCACAGGCGGCCCCAGCACTCCGTCGTTCACGGTCGCGATCACCGGCGTGCGCCCCCGAGCCCCCAGCAGACGCCGAAGGAGCGCCACGCCGACCGTGGGCTGGTCGGCCAGCAGGATCACCGCCGCGTCCCTGTCGGAAGGCACGGCTCCGAGTCCGAGCTGCAGCGAGCGACTCAGTCCGGCCCCCGGCTGAGCGTTCGTCACGCCGAGCGCCCCCGGAGGCACCGACACGCCCGCCGGAACCACCGCGACCACCGGGTGGAGCCCGGCAGCGGTGGCCGTGTCGACGGCGACGCCCAGCAGCGTGCGACCGCCGATACGGACCCCGGCCTTCGGACGCCCGAACCGGGAACCAAGCCCCGCCGCCAGGACCACGGCCGCCAGCGACCGATCATGCATGCCGAGCATTAAACCCGAGTGGGTGCCGGTCGACCGGCGGGTACACTCGGGGCCATGCCGCCGGACCGGTACGACGCCATCCCGAAGGTCGAGCTCCACTGCCACGTCGAGGGGACGGTGCGTCCC
>JAHWJN010000158.1 GCA_019348395.1 Chloroflexota bacterium | reverse complement strand
CGGACCTCGCTGCAGGCCACCGTGCCCCTGGCGGCCTATCACACGGACAAGACGTGGCCGGAGGTCGTGTCGCCCTCGCTGCTCATCGGCGCGGAGAAGGACACCGTGGCTCCGGTCGGCACGCACTCCGAGCCGTTCTACGAGAGCCTGCCCGGCACCCTGCAGAAGGCCTACGCCGAGCTGAACGAGGCCGGCCACAACACGACGAACAGCGACAACGCGCCGACGTCCCGGCTGTCGGTCTCGTGGCTCAAGCGGTTCGTCGACAACGACACGCGGTACAGCCAGTTCCTCTGCCCGCCGCCGGTGACGCCGGCCGGCTCGGTCAGCTCCTGCGGCGCCGCGAGTCCTTCGTCCTGGCGCGAGGCCTCGGACCGCGGCGTGGCCGGGGGCGGCGTCTCGCCGTCGAGCCTCATGCGTGCGCTCATCGCCGCCGGGTTGGACCGGTCCTACGCCGCCCTCACCGAGCCGCATGACCTGGCGGCCGAACTCTCCGAGCTGCGCCGCAGCGTGGAGCGGCTGGCGCGCCGCCTGGACCCGGGCGAGGCGCCGGACTCCGAATGAGACGCATCGGCTTCGCGCTCAACCCGTACAGCGAGCGAGCGCCGATCCTGCTGGAACGCGGACGGGCGTGGTGCGACGAGCACGGAATCGACTCCTGGGATGCCTTCGGAGACGCCTACGAGCGGATCGGCGCGGAGCTCGGATCCACCGACCTGGTGTGCGTGCTCGGCGGGGACGGGACGTTCCTGCGGACGGCGCGTGCGATCGGCGGCAGCGGGGTGCCGGCCCTCGGCATCAACCTCGGCCGTGTTGGCTTCCTGGCGAAGGTGGAGTCCGACGAGCTCGAGCGGGCACTCGACCAGGTGAAGGCGGGCGACTACAGCATCGAGGACCGCTTCCGGATCGCCGCGCGGATCGTGCGCGCCGACGGCAGCACCGAGCAGCATGCCTGCCTGAACGAGGTGGTGGTGGCCCGTGGCACCCGGGTCCGGATGATCCAGCTCGAGGTGGAGGTCTCCGGCTCTCATCTGGCCACCTACGTGGCCGACGCGGTGGTCGTGGCCACGCCGACCGGCTCAACCGCCTACAGCTTCAGCGCCGGTGGCTCGATCCTGGACCCGCGGCTCCGCAACATGGTCATCACCCCGGTGGCCGCGTATCTGTCGCCCCTGCACAGCGTGGTGGCGGGGGAGGACCACGAGGTCCATCTCGTCCTTCGCGAGGCACACGACGGCGCGATCATCAGCATCGACGGGCAGCAGGACCTCCCGATGGCGGTCGGCGACCGGGTCGAGGTGCGCGCTCTTCCGGAGCCGTTGCGCCTCATCGAGCCGGCGGGCGCCACGCCGTTCTATGACCTGCTGCGCACAAAGGCCGCCCTGCTGCCCTACTAGGCGACCGATACTTCCCGGGATGGCACTGCGTGAGCTGACGGTCGAGAACCTCGCCGTGGTCGAGTCGGTCCGCGTGACCCTCGCGCCCGGGTTCACGGTGCTGACCGGCGAGACGGGAGCCGGGAAGTCGCTCGTCGTCGATGCCGTGGCGCTCGTGCTCGGCGCTCGCGCCAGCTCCGACCAGGTCCGTTCGGGGGCCGATGCCGCGCGGGTCGAAGCCGTGTGGGACGCCCCGTCGCTGCCGGACGAGGATCCGATGACCGATGTCGTGGCGGCGGGTGAGGGCTCGGTCATCGTTCGGCGCGAGATCGCGGCCGACGGCCGGTCGAGCGTGCGCGTGAACGACCGGGCGGTCACCGTCGGCGGGCTGGCCGGCCTCGGCGCCCAGCTCGGCGAGATCCACGGCCAGCACGAGCAGCAGCGGCTCCTCGAACCGGCACGGCAGCTCGCCCTGCTCGACGGCTTCGGTCACCACGTGGCGTTCCTCGCCACGGTGGCCGGTGCGGACCGGGCCTGGCGTGCCACCGTGGCGGCGGCCACGGAGCTGTTCGCCGACCCCCACGAGCTGGCGCGTCGCACCGAGCTGCTGCGCCACCAGGTGGACGAGATCACCGCGGCGGATCCTCGGCCCGGCGAGGACGCCGAGCTCGAGGCGCAGCTGCGCGCTGCCGAGCATGCGGAAACGATCGCGCGCTCGGCGGCCGAGGCGGTGGCCGCGCTGCGCGAGGAGGGTGGAGCCGCCGACGCGCTCGGCGTCGCCGAGCGCGGGCTCGGGGCGGCGGCACAGCACGACGAGCGCTTCGCCGAGCTTGCCGACCGCGCCGCGGGGCTCGTCGCAGAGGCCGCGGAGCTGGCCCGCGATGCCTCCGTCACCGCCGACGCGGTGGAGCTGGATCCCGCCAGCCGGGCTGCGGCCGAGGAGCGCCTCGGGCTTCTCTACGACCTGCGACGCAAGTACGGCGACTCGCTCGACGCGGTCGTCGCCTTCGGCACCGAGGCCCGCGGCGAGCTGGACCGGCTCGAGAACCAGTCCGGGGAGCGGGATCGGCTGCGTGCCGAGGAGGGACGGCGGCGGGCGGCGCTCGAGGCAGCCGCCGGGCAGCTGCGCGAGGCGCGACGCGCCGCGAGTGAACGGCTGGCGACGGCGGTGAACGCCGAGCTGCCGCCGCTAGGATTGCCGCGCGATGCGTTCGGTGTCGAGCTCGAGCCTGTCGAGATCGGTCCTTCGGGAGGCGATCGCGCCGTCTTCACCTTCGCGCCGAATCCCGGTGAGCCGCCACGGCCGCTGGGCCGGATCGCGTCCGGCGGGGAGGCGTCGCGGCTCTCGCTGGCGCTCAAGGTCGTCCTCGCGCAGGCTGACGAGACGCCGCTGCTCGTCTTCGACGAGGTCGACGCCGGGGTTGGCGGTCGCAATGCCTCGGCGCTCGGCGAGCGGCTCCGCGACCTGGGGCGCTACCACCAGGTGCTGTGCGTCACCCACCTGCCGCAGGTCGCGGCTCACGCGGACGCTCACCTCGTCGTCGGCAAGCGGGTCACGGCCGGCCGTACCGCCACCGAGGTGCGGGTGCTTGACGCGGAAGCCCGCCGGTCCGAGCTGGCGGCGATGCTGGCCGGTGAGGGCGCCGGTGAGGAGGCACACGCCGCGGCCGACGCGCTGCTGCGGGGCGCCGCGGCTCGGTGATGTCGCGACTCGCCGTCTGTGCGTCCCTGGGATCATTACCCGGCGATATGCGGGCGAGCGACACCGATCCACGCTCGGCGCCGAGCCCCACGCGTCGCAGTCGCCCGGCACTGCGCCGGACCGCGCG
>JAHWJN010000157.1 GCA_019348395.1 Chloroflexota bacterium | reverse complement strand
CTCGCCCCGACCGATGCGTGACGCGGATCGGCGTCGGCACGTCGTCATGCGCGTGCGCAACGCCTACACGCACGACAGCCGCGTCGAGAAGGAGGCGCGAACCCTGGTGACCGCCGGTCACCGGGTCACCGTCGTGGCCGATGGCGCCGTCGGGCTACCTGGCACGGAGGATCGGCCGGGTGGCGAACGAGTGATCCGCGTGGAGCGGCGAGGCCTCAGGCTCGCCGGGCTCCGGTTCGTCGTTCATGAGCTGCGCCTTCTGCGCCGGCTCGTGGCCCTGCGTCCCGACGTGCTGCATGCGCACGACAGCAACGCCCTGCTGCCGGTGGCGCTCGCCGCCCGACGCTGCCGCGTGCCGTTCGTCTACGACGCGCACGACCTGTGGCTCGGCCGGCCGCGGCGCGAGCGCGGCCGACTCTCGTTCGCGCTCCACCAGGCGTGGTACGGGCTCGTGGAGCGGGTGCTGATCCCGCGCGCCGCGGCGACCATCACGGTCAGCCCGCCCATCGTGGAGCACCTCCGTGACCGATACGGCCTGGCCCGGGTCGCCCTCGTCCCCAACTACCCGGAGCTTGAGCCGGCACCGGTGACCCTCCGGACCCTGGGCAGCCTGCCCGGCGGTGACCGGATCGCGCCGGACCGGCCGATCGTGCTCTACCTCGGCGGTCTGATGGGTGGTCGCGGTTTGGAGACCCTGGTCGACGCCATCGCCCGGACCGATGGGCCCCAGCTCGTCCTGCTCGGAGATGGGCTGCTCGCCGATCCGCTGCGTGCCCGGGCCGCGAATCTCGGCATCGGCGACCGCGTCCATCTGCTGCCGCCGGTGCCGCCGGCGGAGGTCATCGGCGTGGCGGCCTCGGCCGACCTCGGAGTCAGCCCCATCCCGCCGTCGTGTCTGAACTACCGCTACTCGCTGCCGAACAAGCTGTTCCAGTACCTCGCCGCGGGGCTTCCGGTGGTGGCCAGCGACTTCCCGCAGGTGCGCGACGTCGTCGAGGGCTCGCGCTGCGGCGTGGTGGCCGACCCGACCTCGGCAGCTGCCATGGCCGGGGCCATCGAATCGGTCCTGGCCGACCCGGTCGAGGCGCGGGCGATGGGGGAGCGGGGCCGCCGCGCGGTGGCGGAGCGGTACCACTGGGGCGTCGCCGCCGAACGGCTGTTGGAGGTCTACTCGGCGCTCTGACGCCACCCATTCGGGCCAACGAGCGAGCGAGCGAATTTCCTACATCGAACAGGTGTTCGACCGTGCATGATGGCGGCGTCTTCAGCTCGAGGTTGTTCCCTTGCCCCGCTCTGGCCGCCGTTCCGCCGCCCTCCTCTCCGCGCTCATGCTCCTCACGACCCTGGCGATGCCGGCTGCGGCTGCGCCCGTCGAGCCGGCTCAGGCCGCGGCCGATGCGTCCGCCGCGCTCTCGGGCGGACAGATCCGCCTCACGAAGGTCGACGACGGTTTCGTGAACCCGCTCGGCGTGGTGAACGCCGGTGACGGGACGAGCCGCCTGTTCGTGGTCGAGAAGCGCGGCACCGTACGCGTGGTCTCCGGCAACCAGCTGCAGTCGGGCTCCTTCCTCGACCTGCGCGGCGTGGCCGGTGGGCTGACCACCGATGGCGAACGTGGCCTGCTCGGCCTCGCGTTCCACCCCGACTTTGCGTCGAACCGCAAGCTGTTCGTCTACTACACGAACGGCGGCGGCGACCTCGTCATCGCTCAGATGCAGGCGAACCCGGACCGCACTTTGGTGCCGGTGGCGTCCCACGATGAACTGCTCGTCATCGAGCATTCCGATGAGCGCAACCACAACGGCGGGCAGCTGCTCTTCGGGCCGGATGGCTACCTGTACATCTTCACCGGGGACGGTGGCGGCAGCGGGGATCCTGGCGAGAACGCCCAGAACATCAACAGCCTGCTCGGCAAGACGCTGCGCATCGCCCCCAACCTGAGCGGCGGATATACCAACCCGGCCGGCAACCCGTACCGGGGCGCCACTGCGGGCGCCGACCAGATCTGGTCCATCGGTTTGCGCAATCCCTGGCGTGCCTCCTTCGATCGGGCCAATGGCAACCTGTGGATCGCCGACGTCGGACAGGGCAAGTACGAGGAGATCAACCGGGAGCCGGCGAACACGCCCGGTCGCAACTACGGCTGGGACTGCCGCGAGGGCAAACACGCCTACAGCGACCCGTCGCCGGGGATCTCGTGCTCGGGCCTCACCCTGACCGACCCCATCGCCGAGTACGGGCACGGCAACGGGGACTGCTCGGTGACGGGTGGCTACGTGTACCGCGGGCCGGTCTTCCGCGAGCTCGTGGGGCACTACGTCTTCGGCGACTTCTGCTCGGGGCGCATCTGGACCCTCGACGCGGGAGCGGCCAGCCCCGGCATGCTCTTCCACCGCGACACATCGGCCATGATCACGGCGTTCGGGGAGGCCGAGAACCGCGAGCTGTACATGGTCGACTACGCCGCCGGCGTGCTGTACCGGGTCGTCGCTCCGCAGTTCAGCGACGTGACCGACTCGAAGTTCATCAATGACATCACGTGGCTCGGCTACGAGGGCCTCACCTCGGGCTGCGGCGGGGACAGGTTCTGCCCGAAGGGTGCGGTGGCGCGCGATCAGATGGCGAGCTTCCTCGCCCGTGCGCTGCGACTGCCAGCTGCCCTGCGCGACCACTTCAGCGACGACAACGGCAACAAGCACGAAGAGAACATCAACCGCATCGCGGACGCAGGCATCACCTTCGGCTGTGGCGGAGGACGCTACTGCCCGTCGGGGCTGGTGCCGCGGGATCAGATGGCGAGCTTCCTCGCCCGGGCGCTGGACCTCCCGCCGGCCACGCGAGACCACTTCACCGATGACACCGGAAACCGGCACGAGAACAACATCAACCGCTTCGCGGAGGCAGGCATCACGCACGGCTGCTCAGCGACCACGTTCTGTCCCAAGGGCCTGACGGTCCGCGAGCAGATGGCGGCCTTCCTGCACCGCGCGTTCCGGAACCGATGACGCGCTGGCCGACGGCCGGTCGTCTTGTCGCCGGCCTCCTGGCGACCGGCCTGGCCCTCGGAGCCGTGCTGCCGATGCCCAGCGGGCCGCGACAGGCCGCCGCTGCTGTCGAGGCCGTGCCGGACCTCGCCATGGCGCCGCTCAAGGACTTCCAGATCCAGTGGGTGAACGGCCGGCGCATGCTGCGCTTCACGGCGATGATG
>JAHWJN010000156.1 GCA_019348395.1 Chloroflexota bacterium | reverse complement strand
GGCTACACGCCGGTCGAGGCCGACATCTTCCGCAAGGCAATGGGCTCGCATCGGTCCCATGCCAAGATGCAGGCCGAACGCGGCCGGTTCGTGGGCGGTGCCATCCGCACGGGACTGACGCCCACCGACGCGGAGGAGCTGTTCCAGAAGTGCTCCGCCTTCGCCGAGTTCGGATTCGCCCGCGCCCACGCCGCGGCCTTCGCCAAGATCAGCTACGACACCGCCTGGCTCAAGCGCTACTTCCCCGCCCACTACACCGTCGGCGTCTTGAACAACCAGCCGATGGGCTTCTACTCGCCCGCGGTCGTCATCAACGACGCGAAGCGGCATGGGATCCGGGTGCTGCCGATCGACGTCAACGAGTCGGCCTGGGAGCACGACACGCGTCCGTGGCCCTCACGGTCATCGCGGCCCTCGCGGCCCTTGCGGCCATCGCCCCCGATTGCATCCCGCGCAGGTAACGGCCATCCGACGGCCGATGCCGACGGTTCAATGCCCGCCCGTGCCACCCCACGCAACGCTCAGCCACGCAGGCGGTCGTCCGTGGCCGATACCTCCGTCGGGCGCAACGGCGGCGGACATGAGTACGCCATCCGGCTCGGGCTGCGCCAGGTGAAGGGGATCGACGAGCGCGCCCGCGAGGTGATCGAGGCCGAGCGGGCGCGCGGGCCGTATGCCGGTGTCCGCGATTTCATCGCCCGCACGCGTCTCGGGGAGCAGGTCGTCGAGCGGCTTATCAGCATCGGCGCGTTCGACTGGACCGATACGCCCCGGCGCGACCTCCTCTGGCAGCTGCGTTCCACCCTGGCCGACGCCGATCCCGCACGGCCCGCCCTGGGCCTGACCGATGACGCCCAGCGCGCCCTCGGCGCCTTGTTGCCGCCGATGAGCGATGCCGAGAAGGTCGCCGCCGACTATCGCGACACCGGGGTCAGCCCCCGCCTGCATGCCGTGGAGCTGTTCCGGGAGCGGCTCGCGTCACGCGGGGTGATCGCGGTGGCCGAGGCAGCCCGGCGGCGCGATCGGTCCGTCATCCGGTTGGCGGGCCTGGCGGTCAGCGTCCAGCACCCGATGACCGCGAAGAATTTCGTGTTCATCGCGCTGGAGGACGAGACCGGCATGATCAACGTGACCCTGCGGCCGAACGTGTACCAGGCGCACCGTGCGCTGCTGCACCGCCATCCACTGCTCGTCATCGACGGGCGGCTCCAGGTCGAGGGCCAGGTGCTGAACGTCATCGCCACCCGACTGAGGAGCGTCGACGACATCCTCGGCGCCCCGCCCGAGCGACTCGACCTGGCCAGGCAGCAGCGCATGTTCCGCTGATCCCCACGCCTTCGTGCGCACCACGGACGCGCCGATGGGCCGCCGCCATCAGTCGTCCAGCTCGAGGGTCTCCATCATCGCGTCGAGGATCGCCTTCGATTCCTCGTAGCGGCTGTCGTCCTGGAGGATGTTGTCGGTGATCGCCGTCAGCTCGCGGCCGTCGTCGAGCGTGACGATGTACTGGTACACGAGCGACCCTTCCGGGACGAAGCCGGGCGACGGGGTCGGCTCGCGCTCCACCACGCGGGCATCGTGCCCGTCGACGGTGACCTCGTCCTCCGTCAGCAGCTCCCCGTCCAGGACCACCCCCTCCGCCGGAACGTCGAACCGAATCGCGATGCCACTGGGCAGCCCGGCGTTCGGCTGCAGCTCGACCTCGGCCGGCGCGAAGTACTGGCATGCGGCGATGGGGGTCAGGGCGTCTTCGTCAGGCTCGATCCGAGCGTTGGCCCACCAGTCGCCCGGATAGTCGACCTCGTATCCAAGCTCCTCGTTCTCGCAGTCTTCGGCGTCCCCCAACGGCCCCTCCCCGGTGGGCGAGGCGGTGGGCGAGGCCGTGGGCGAGGCGGTCTGATCGGAGGTCGGCGACGCGGTCACCCTCGCCGTGGGAGTCACATCGGGTGTCGGGGACTCGGTTGGAACCTCGGTCGCCTCCGGGCTCGGGCTGGTCGTGCATGCGGCCAGCGCCGCCGCGAGCCCGAGCGCACAGGCGTTGATGAATGGGCGCATACGGTTTCGGGGGTTGCATGGCGGATGCCGGACCGCGCGCTGCGCAGGGTGGAATCGTGCCGCGCGTGCACCGTGGTCAGCGTGGGCACGGCACGGGTCCACCCCGCCCTATACTCCCGCCGTGCTCCGCCCGAACCCGCCCCGGCTCGTGACCCTGCTTCTCGCCGTCGCCCTCGTCGTGATCGGCGTGTCGGCATCCATCTTCCCGCTGGACTTCGTGAACGAGGCGCTGGCGCTCGTCCAGGGGGAGATCGGCACGAGCATCGTGGTCACCACCGAGATCGGCTGGCTCTGCCTCATTGCCGCGAATTTGCTGCTCGTGGCCGGCTCTCTTCTGCCGGGGATCTGAGCGATGAACCGGATGAATTTCGCGCCCCGCATGCCGACCATCATCGTCGCGCTCGCGCTCACCCTGGTCGGACTGCTCGGCACCTTCGGCGGCGTGCTGCCGGAGACCGCGGGCCTCGAGTCGGCGACGATCGGGGTCTGGGCGCTGTTGGTGGGATTCGCGGTGATGGTCGTCGGGATCCTGCTGCCGGGCATCTGACGCGGCGTCCTCCCGACGATCAGCCGGCGGCTTCCGGAGCTCCGAGCAGAACCGGCAGGACGCTGCCGAAGAAGTAGCCGGCAACGCCCGCGATGGCGCCCACGGCCAGGATCTCCAGGCCCGAGGCGAGCCAGCCGCGGTGCGTCCATCGGCTCTTGACCACGCCGATGCCGAACAGCACCGCCAGCGTGGCGGCCACGGAGAGGGGCACCGCCGGTGTGCCGGCGATGAACAGGTGCGGCAGGATCGGCGGGATGGCCCCGAGGCCGAAGGCGCCGCCCATGACGAGCGCGCCCTGCATCGGCGAGCCCTCCTCCCGCTCAACGGCCAGCCCCAGCTCCTTCTCGACCATGGTCTTGAGCAGCGCCTCGGGATGCTGGGCCATGATGCGAGCCACCTCGATCGCCCGGTCGTGCGGCAGGCCGTCCTCCTCCAGCATGAAGGCGATCTCGGCCTCCGCCTCGCCGGGACGCTCGTGTACCTCGTTGCGCTCGTCGACGATCTGCGCCTCGAAGATCTCGTGCTGGCTCTTCGAGCCGATGTACTCGCCGGCCGCCATGCTGAAGATGCCCGCCAGAGCGGACGCGATCCCGGCGATGAGGATCGTGAAGCGATCGCTCGTCGCCCCTGCCACGGT
>JAHWJN010000155.1 GCA_019348395.1 Chloroflexota bacterium | reverse complement strand
CAGGGCACCGAGGAGGATCGAGGTGGCGACGGTCAGGGCAACGGCGAGGGCACGCGCGCGGTGGGGCAATGGAGGCACTCCGGACGGATTGGGTGGGCTACGCCGTCAACCCTATGCCCCGCCCGCCGGAGAACCCATGGCGCAATGGTCCGCTCGCTCGCCCGGACCGCCGGCCCATGTGGCGCCCGCCGATGCACCTACTCCTGCGCGTCCTCCAGCACGACCAGGAGGCGCGCCACACGTGCCGGATCGACGGCCGGGCGGATGAAGGCGGTCTGCGTCAGTGCGTTCGGATCGGGCTCGACGGCCTGGACGCGCCCGATCAGCAGGCCTCCGGGATATCGGCTCGCCTCGTCGCCGAACGTCAGGCCGGCACTGACGACGGTGTCCCCGGGCTCCACCGTCTCCGTGATCGGGATATTGCTCATCACCAGCTGGCCGCCCGGCTGACCGCGGACCTCGCCGAGGGCCCTGCTGGACTGGTCGAGCGCGATCACCACCGAGCGGGTGTCGACGATGAATCGGATCCGGGCCGTGTCCGCCGTCACGGCCACCACGGTCCCGGCCAGGGCACCGGCTCCGTCGGCGTTCGCGACGACCGGCATCCCGGTTCGGACACCGTCAGCGCGGCCGGCGTCAATCCCGGCCTCCCAGGCGAAGTTGGATGGATCGCGGCTGATGACCCGTACCGGCAGGGTGCGCATGTCGAGCGCGTCGCGGATGCCGAGCAGGGCGCGCAGCTCGGCGTTCTCGTGGGCCGCCTCCGCCAGCTCGGCGATGCGCTGCTCCGCCTGGCCGAGCTCGGCGCGTAGCTCCGCGTTCTGCGCTCGCAGGCGGTCGATCTCGCCGATGGTGCCGAACACACCAGCCACCCCGGCGCCGATCCCGCTCAGCGTGGACCGCGCCGGATCGAGCGCGCGCGTGGTCGCCTCCTGGAGCGTCCGCGCGGGGGCCGTGCCGCTGGCCAGCAGCATCAGCAGGCTGGCGATGGCAAAGCCGGCGAACCACAGGCCGGCACGGGTCCGCCGGTGCGGGCTGTGAGGCGGCCCGTACATGGAATCCGGCCTTACGTCCCGCTCGTGGGGGCGCGATGGACGTTCGACCCCGGGGTGCGCATCAGCGCGGCGCGCGCGTGTACTGCTCGCTGACGAGGACGCGCTCGAGCGTGTCGAGGTCCTCCAGGACGCGCCCGGTGCCTCGGACCACGCAGGTCAGCGGGTCATCGGCGATGTGGACCGGCATCTGGGTCGCGTCCGCGACCCGTCGGTCCAGTCCGGCGAGCAGCGCCCCACCGCCGGCGAGCACGATGCCCTGGTCCATGATGTCGGCCACGAGCTCGGGCGGCGTCTCCTCGATCGTCTCCTTGATGGCGTCGACGATCTGGACCACGGACGGCTCGAGCGCCTCCCGGATCTGGTCGCCGCCGACCTCGACGCTGCGCGGCAGGCCGGTCAGCAGGTCGCGGCCGCGGAAGGTGACGGTCCGATCCGCGTTCTCCTCCGGATATGCCGATCCGACCGCGATCTTGATCTCCTCGGCGGTCCGCTCGCCCATCAGCAGGTTGTACTCCCGCCGGGCGAAGGCGACGATGTCGGTGTCCATCTCGTCGCCGCCGATGCGCACGCTGCGCGCGACCACGATGCCACCCAGGCTGACCACGGCCACCTCGGTCGTGCCGCCGCCGATGTCGACGATGAGGCTGCCCGACGGCTCCGAGACCGGCAGACCGGCCCCGATGGCGGCGGCCATCGGCTCCTCGATGAGACGGGCCCAGCGGGCGCCGGCGTTGATGGTCGCGTCACGCACCGCGCGCTTCTCCACCTCAGTGACGCCCGACGGGATGCCGACGAGCACGCGAGGTCGCGGGATGCGGGCGTAGCGGTCGTGCACCTTGTTGATGAAGTACCGGATCATCTGCTCGGTGACGTCGAAGTCGCTGATGACGCCGTCGCGCAGCGGCCGGATGGCGACGATGTTCGCCGGCGTCCGACCGACCATGCGCTTCGCCTCGGCACCGATGGCGAGGACACGCTTCGACCGCGTATCCATCGCGACCACGGACGGCTCGCTGATCACGATGCCGCGGTTGCGGACCGTGACCAGGGTGTTCGCCGTGCCGAGATCGATGCCGACGTCGTGACTGAGGAGGCCGAGCAGGCCGTCGAAGAGTCCCAAGGTCCCTCTCGTGGTTCGTCGCCCCGCCCTCGGCACTCGGGCGGTGATTTGTGCAGATCCGATGCGGTGCGTCGGGGCACCCGCCGACGCGGTGCGAGCGTACCATGCGGCCCGGCCCGGGCCAGCAGGACGATTGCGGCCGCCTCGCACGGATCGTGCACACCCCGTGACGTATGGTTAGCCCGATGACGACCGCGCAGCTCGCCCCACCCTCGGAGGAGATCAGCCGCCTGGCACGAGGCGAGCACCACGATCCGCATGCCATCCTCGGGGCGCACCCTGCCGTGGGCGGCACGGTCGTCCGCGCCTTCCACCCCGACGCCACCGGCGCCGCCCTCGTCGCCCCCAACGGGGGCCTTCAGCCGATGGAGCCGCTCGGCCAGGGGCTGTGGGCCGGGCTGGTCGCCGACCTGGCTCCCGGCCAGTTCCGCTACCGCGTGCGCTTCACCTTCGCCGACGGCAACACCTGGGAACGGGATGACCCGTACCGGTTCAGCCCGACGCTCGGCGACGTCGACCTGCACCTCATCGGCGAGGGCACCCACGAGCGGCTGTACGACATCCTCGGCGCCCACCCCCGCACGCACGACGGCGTCGCCGGCGTCAGCTTCGGGGTCTGGGCACCGAATGCCCGCAGCGTGCGGATCGTCGGCGACTTCGATCGCTGGGACGGCCGGCTGCTGCCGATGCGCTCCATGGGCGCCACCGGCGTGTGGGAGCTGTTCGTGCCGGAGATCGGCGTCGGCGAGCTCTACAAGTTCGAGGTCCTCGGCCGCGACGGCACCCTGCGCCTCAAGGCCGACCCGTTCGCGTTCGCCATGCAGGTACGTCCGGAGACGGCGTCGCGCGTCTGGGATCCGTCGACGTTCAGCTGGACCGACGAGGCCTGGATGACGGAGCGAGCGCAGCGCGACCCGTACCGATCGCCGATGGCCACCTACGAGGTCCACCTCGGCTCGTGGATGCGCAACGACGACGGCTCGTGGCTCGGCTACCGACAGGCGGCGGAGAAGCTCGTGGAGCACTGCCGCCGCTTCGGGTTCACCCACGTCGAGCTGCTGCCGGTGGCCGAGCA
>JAHWJN010000154.1 GCA_019348395.1 Chloroflexota bacterium | reverse complement strand
AGCACGTAGTCCACGCGCAGGTTGCCCGGGCCGCGAGCGGCGAAGCTGGCCGTGTCGTGGCGAGGGTCGCCCGCGTGGCGGTCGTTGACCCCGCCCTGTCGCTTGGCCGCCTGGGCCGCCCCCTCGCTCGCCGGCGCGACGGTCGCGTCGACCAGCGGGTGCTCGAGCAGCTGCTGGATCGAGCCCGGCAGGCCGTTGCCGTCGAGGGGATCGGAGTTCTGGTCGCCGGCGACCACGAAGGGCTCGCCCGGGGCCAGGCCGCCCCGGATCCCGGCGTCGTCGCAGAGGAAGCCGCTCGCGCCCGGCGTGAGGTAGTCCGCCCAGAGCCGGATCTCGTCGTGGTTGCGTCGAGCCTTCACGCGCTCGGGGCCGTCGAAGGCCGGTGGAGTCGGATGGCTCACGAGGAAGTGCACCGTCGTCGATCCGATGCGGATCGGCAGGTCCCAGTGGCTCTTGGAACTCAGGCGGACCACGTCGAGCGCCGCGTCGCTGAACCAGGGCTGCCCGGTTGCCGGCAGGACCGGCAGGAGTGCGCCGGGCATGTCCTTCCACAGGAAGTGCCGGAAGGTGCGGATTCGGCCGTACTCGATCGGATGCTGGCTGAAGACGGCCATCCCGTACTGGCCCGGAAACTCCCCGAAGCCGAAGGCGTCATGGGGGCCCCCGACGGTGCCATCCCGGTTCAGGTCGTGGCCGGAGGGGACGCCGGTGTTCGAGGGCGCGACGTACACGTACCGATACTCGATCGGATCGACGTCCGCATGCTGGCTGACGCCGAGATAGTTGGCCGCGAAGGCGTCCGCCAGGGCGTTGTCGGGCTCGTAGTCGAACTCGTTGATGAGCAGCACCTCGGGCCGGGTGCGCTGGATGATCTCGGCCACGGCGGATGCCTGCGCATCTCCCGGCGCGGACAGGTCGGACAGGGCCCGTCCCGCCCTGTCTCTCGTCAGCGAGGCGTTGAAGGTGGCGAACCGGATCGGGTCGGTCGGTCCCGCGGCCACGTGGCGCATCGGCGGAAGCATAGCGGCGCTATCATCGGTCACCCATGCCCACCGTCGCCGTCCTCTGTGGCTCCCGCTCCGATCTGCCGACCCTCAAGGGCTGCTTCGACGTCCTCGATTCGTACGGCATCGGCTGGGAGGCGTCGGTGATCAGCGCCCACCGACAGGCCGATGCACTCCACGCCTACGTGAGCGAGGCCGAGGACAACGGCGTGCAGCTCTTCATCGGCGCCGCCGGGCTCGCCGCCCACCTGCCCGGCGTGCTCGCCAGCCTGACCGCGAAGCCGGTCATCGGTGTGCCGCTCGACGGCGGTGCACTCGGCGCGGCCGACGCCCTGTACGCCGTGGTCCAGATGCCGCCCGGCGTGCCGGTGGCCACCGTGGCGATCGGCAGCGCGGGCGCGAAGAACGCGGGCCACCTCGCGGCACGGATCCTGGCGCTCGCGGACCCCGCCGTCGCCGAGCGGGTGGCGGCCTTCCGGGACGACCAGGCGGGCCGGGCCGAGCTGCGGATCGACCCGCGCGCCTGAGCCGCGAGGGATGATCGACCGCTACGCGCTCCCCGAGCTGCGCGAGGTCTTCGGGGAGCGGCACAAGCTCGACCTGTGGCTGCGGATCGAGCTGCTGACGGTCGAGGCCCTCCGGGACGCGGGGATCGTGCCGGACGGCGACTGGGAGCGGATCCGCTCCGCGGCCGGCGACGTCGATCCCGAGCGCGCGCGAGAGATCGAGAGGGAGTCGCAGCACGACGTCATCGCCTTCCTGCGATCGGTCACCGAGCGGCTCGGGCCGGAGGGCCGTTGGCTGCACTACGGCCTGACCAGCTCCGACGTGCTCGACACGGCGACCGCGGTCATCCTGCGGGATGCGACCGCCGTGGTGGAGCGCGAGCTCGGGCGGCTGATCGAGGTGGTGCGACGCCTGGCGCTCCAGCACCGTGACACGCCGATGGTCGGGCGCAGCCACGGCATCCACGCCGAGCCGATCACGTTCGGGTTCAAGGTGGCCGGCTGGTTCGCGGAGCTGGGCCGCGACGCGGAGCGGATCGGGCGGGCACGGGACGGGATCGCGGTCGGCTCCATCTCCGGCGCCGTCGGCACCCATGCCAACGTCAGCGGCGAGGTGGAGCGCCACGTGCTCGACGGGCTCGGCCTGGTCGCCGACCCCGCCCCGACGCAGGTGGTGAGCCGTGACCGGCATGCCGAGCTGGTGACCGCGCTGGCCGTCCTTGGCGGGACGCTCGAGCGGATCGCGGTCGAGATTCGGCACCTGCAGCGCACCGAGGTGGGCGAGGCGTTCGAGCCGTTCGGTGCCGGCCAGCAGGGCTCGAGCGCGATGCCGCACAAGCGTAACCCCATCCTGGCGGAGCGCATCACCGGCATGGCCCGGCTGCTGCGCGCCGACGCGGCCGTGGCGCTGGAGAACATGGCGCTGTGGCACGAGCGCGACATCAGCCACAGCTCGGCCGAGCGTTTCGTCTTCGAGCGCTCGCTTGGGGTGGCGGCCTACGCGACGCGCACGCTGGCCGACCTGCTCGACGGGCTCGAGGTCGACGCCGACCGCATGCGCAGCAACCTCGAGCAGCTCGGCGGCATGGTCTATTCCGAGGCGCTGCTGCTGGCCATGGTGGCACGTGGTGCCGACCGGCAGGTGGCGTATCGCCTGGTGCAGGGAGCGGCGAAGCGGGCCTGGAGCGGCGAGGCGAGCTTCCGACAGGCGCTCGCCGACGACACGGCCGTCGCCGAGTGGCTGGACGCCGACGACATCGACCGCGCCATGGACCTGCGTCATCACCTCGAGGGCATCGCGGTCACCTACCGGGCGCTCGGCCTCGAGCCGGACTGACGACATCGGACGACCGATGCGGCGCTGGTGGAGCGATGCCCTCGCCGCCGCCGACGTGGTGGCCGGTCGGGCGGACCTGTGGCTGCCCGGGGCGCTGGCCTGGTCGCTGACGGTCGGCTGGGCGCCGCTCACGCTGGCCGTCGTCCCTGCGCCCGACGCCGCGGACCTCACCTTCCTCGGCGCCCGGCTGTACACCTCCGGGGCCTGGCCCTGGAACGCGTTCGCGGCCGGCGTCGGCCTCGTCCTGCTCGCCTACGCCGACCCGGAGCTGCAGGAGCAGGTGCTCGCCGCACCGCTGAAGCGCTACACGGCCAGGACGATGTGCCAACCCGACGAGGTGCGGCGCGCGCTGGCCGAGGTCAGGCGCACGGGCGTCGCCGTGAGCGACGGGCAGATCGAGCTGATCGCGCTCTCGATCGCGGCGCCGGTGCGGGGACCCCGGG